>CAZFAR010000160.1:0-6415 GCA_964516825.1 uncultured Thermococci archaeon | reverse complement strand
CATCTGTAGGAAAGGAAAAAGATCGCTCTGATACACTAATAGACGGCAGAAAGAAGCTCCTACTACCCAGTTTCATCAATACACACACTCATCTGGCAATGACCTTGCTCCGTGGATCAGGTGACGATCTTCCTTTACAGGAATGGCTGGAGACCAGAGTATGGCCTGTAGAGAAGCATTTGACCGGAGAAGCTGTGTACTACGGAAGTTTATTGGGCGCAATGGAGATGGTCAAGTCAGGGACCACCTGTTTTGTGGATATGTATTTTTACTGCAGAGACATTGCCAAAGCAGTAGAAGAAATTGGGATGCGAGGATACATAGGATCTGGTATATTTGATTTTCCATCTCCTGAGTCTGGGAAGCCCTTCGAGACTGCAGTGAAATTCATCGAAAAGTACAAGGACAAGAGTAATTTGATAGTACCTGTGATGGCCCCTCATGCCCTATACACCTGCGGTGAGGAGACCTTCCACAAATGTCTGGACATCTCTCAGAAATATGATCTCATCTTTCACACCCACGTGAGTGAGACTGAGAGAGAGGTAAAAGAATTTGTTGAACAGAAAGGAGTAAGACCAGTAGAATATCTTTATACAAATGGATTTTTGAGTGAGACATTTCTGGGGGCTCACTGCATATGGTTGAATGATAGAGAGATTGATATTCTTGCTGAAAAGAAGGTGAAGGTTTCCCACAATCCAGTATCCAACATGAAGATTGCAGCAGGGGTCATGAGATTGCCAGATATGATCAGGAAGGGGGTTACTGTTTCATTAGCGACAGATGGGGCTGCTTCCAACAACAGTCTGGACATGTTCGAGGTCATGAAGGTATGTGCGTTACTGCACAAAGTTCATACAGGTGATCCTACTGCAGTATCTGCGAGAAAGGTCTTTGAAATGGCAACAAAGAATGGGGCTGAATCGTTAGGATTGAGGGCAGGAGTATTAAAAGAAGGATATCTGGCAGATTTGATACTGGTGAATCTGAATGAGCCGAATGCAGTTCCTTACCACGATTTTGTTTCGAATGTAGTCTATTCTATGCAGAGTGGAAATGTGGAAACAGTGATCTGTAACGGGAAGATCATCATGAAAGAGCGGAAATTCCCGAACGTGGAAGAGACGGTGATCCTTGAAAAAGCAGTGGAAATCGCTCGAAAAATGGTTTCTGGTGTGTAATGTGCAATCTATCTCCTTGGGGTTATTCACAAACAAGATCTCTATTGAGGTTTCATTATCGCTCTGAAATGCTCTCTTTTTCAGTTTTTACCAGAATCTCCATTGCTCTGTGCGTAGAGCTCTTCTGCTCTTTCTAATATGAGACAAACATTCTTGTAGATCAGGTGAAAAAAAATGAGAATAGGAATTAGAGAAAGGGTAAATTCTATCGGAAATGGAGCAGTATCAGGTGCAGTAAAGATCAACCACATATTCATTGCCACAGCAATAGGAACACATAGCATGAGAATCCGCATTATTCTGAATAATTCCCTCAATTTTCTGTAGTTTTCCACTATGTTCTTAAGTGGCACATTCTTTCTTGACAGTTTCTTCTTGTCCCAAGTCTTGACAGTGTTCTTGATATGAAGATGCTGATAGGTGATGAGGATCAGGGTCACCACAATCACAATGGGAAAGAAATCTATCATGAATATTCCTCCAGATTACCAGTATATATTAGTATTGGCCTGACATTCAAACATTATTCACTTGTGGGAACTGAGTTCCTCAATTTCTCTCCCTTTTTAATCATATCGCTCTCGATTCTGTTCTAAACAACAAAATTCTCAATGTTACACGTGTAACATCAAATCTATGATTCTGTAACCCCAGAATGGTTTGATTTTTCTTCGTACACTCTCTAGAGGCTACCAGGGCTCTTATCTCAGTCTTCAAAGAATCTGCAAAGAAAAAAGAAAAAAGATTCATAAAGGCATGTTTCCATGTTTCTTTGGTGGAAGGGCCTGTCTCTTATTCTGCAACATCTTTAGAGCATTGATCAGCACAGATCTGGTCTTCTGGGGTTCAATCACATCATCTATGTATCCCTTCTCTGCAGCCACGTAGGGATTGGCAAATTTCTCCCTGTACTCTGCAACCAGATCCACAATAACTTTCTGAGGATCTTCAGCTTCCTGAACTTCTTTTCTGAAAATGATGTTGACTGCTCCCTGCGGTCCCATGACTGCAATCTCTGCTGTTGGCCATGCTACATTGAAATCTGCCCGCACATGTTTGGAATTCATGACATCGTAGGCTCCTCCGTAGGCTTTTCTTGTAATAACAGTCAGCTTCGGAATTGTTGCCTCACAGAAGGCATACAGCAACTTTGCCCCATGATTGATTATACCTCCCCATTCCTGGTCAGTTCCAGGCAAAAAGCCGGGAACATCCACGAAAGAAACCAAGGGTATGTTAAATGCGTCGCAGAACCGGACGAAGCGACCTCCCTTCACTGATGCTGCAATGTCTAGGACTCCTGCCAGAATATTGGGCTGATTGGCCACAACACCTACAGGTCTTCCATCAAGGCGTGCAAATCCAACGACAATGTTCTGGGCATAGTCTCTGTGAACCTCTAAAAAATCGTTGTTATCCACCACTTTCAGAATGACTTCTCTCATGTCGTATGGTTTCTCTGGTGAATCAGGAACAATAGTAACCAGCTCATCATCTTCTCTGTTTGGATCATCATTGCTCTTTGTCACAGGTGGATCTTCCATGTTGTTCTGGGGAATGAAGCTCAGTAACCTTCTGATAGTGTAGAAACAGTCTTTCTCGTCTGCACAAGAGAAGTGGGCCACCCCGCTCTTGGTGGAATGGGTGCGGGCTCCTCCCAGTTCCTCAAAGGTGACTTCCTCCTTTGTTACAGTCCTGATGACTTCGGGGCCAGTAATGAACATGTGGGAGATTTGATCCACCATCAAAATGAAGTCTGTCATCGCGGGTGAATAGACTGCTCCTCCTGCACAGGGCCCCAGAACAGCTGAAATCTGGGGAATGACACCAGAAGCCATGACATTTCTCCAGAAGATCTCTGCATATCCTCCCAGGCTCGTGACACCTTCCTGGATTCGTGCCCCTCCTGAGTCATTCAATCCAATGACAGGTGCCCCTGTTCTCATGGCCAGATCCATGATCTTGCAGATCTTCAGAGCATGCATTTCACCTAGAGAGCCGCCAAAGACTGTAAAATCCTGTGCAAAGATGTAGACCAATCTGGAATCTATGGTTCCATGCCCGGTGACGACTCCATCTCCCAGTATTTTGTTCTCTCCCATGCCAAAATCATGACAGTGATGGACAACAAATCGGTCCAGCTCTACAAAACTTCCAGGGTCTAGCAAGGCTTCTACGCGTTCATAAGCAGTAGTCTTACCCTTTTCGTGCTGTTTTCTAATTCTTTCTTCGCCGCCGCCCTGTCTGGCTTTTCTTCTCATTTCTTGTAATTCTTCTATAGGTTCCATGGTCACACTCTCTTTGGGCAGTAATAAGGTTTGTGGATTCTTTGTGGATTCTTTGTAGATTAACATTACCATGAGACCAGACCGAGATGTTACACGTGTAACATTCAGTTCGTCTACTGGTTGTGCTACTACTCTGTGGCAATGTCATCACCTTTATTAATCTACTCAATGAGAATTCTTCATGCATCTCCGAGAGCTTGATCTTCCACAGGAATTCGTATCCAAATTGGAGAGCCTCGGGTATACCCAGCTTTACCCACCTCAGGAGCAAGCAGTCAAGAAGGGATTATTCCAGGGTAGAAACATGGTCCTGGCCGTCCCAACGGCATCAGGGAAGACTCTAATCGCTCTGTTCGCTCTGATCAAGGCTCTTGAAAGAGGCCAGAAGTCGATCTACATTGTCCCATTGAGAGCTCTGGCAGAAGAGAAGTACCAGGAAATCGCAGAATTGGGCATCAATGCTGCCTTGACTACAGGGGACTATGACTCAACTGATTCCTACTTGAAACGATACGATGTCATTGTCACCACTTCAGAGAAATGTGATTCATTGCTGCGACATGATCCACAATTCTTCTACGATGTCAACCTCATTGTAGCAGATGAAGTCCACTTACTCAATGATCCTGGAAGAGGACCTACTCTCGAGATGATTTTATCAAAAATGAAGAATAAGCGCATCCTCGCCTTGTCTGCCACCATTCCCAATGCAAGAGAGATTGCTGACTGGCTCAATGCTGAGCTGGTGGAAAGCAAGTGGCGGCCAGTCCCTCTAAGAAAGGGTGTTTTCTTTGAGGACACCCTGCAGTACGAAGATGCATCACAATCAATTGAGTCCTATGGAGATCCCTGTATCACACTGGCTCTAGATGGATTGAAAACTGGACAAATCCTCTTTTTTGTCAATACCAGGAGATCCACTCAGGCTCTAGCTTCAAAAATTGCAAAAACGCTCAAGAGAAATACTTCTGAATCACTGGAATTTTCAGATTCCATCTATGAACCTGTACTCAGGGAATGCTCAGCTCATGGAGTCAGTTTTCACCATGCAGGACTGAAAAGGCATGATCGCCTTCTGATTGAGAATGCTTTCAAGCAGAACAGTCTGAAAGTCCTTGTAGCTACCCCTACATTGGCTGCTGGAATTAATCTGCCTGCAAGAAGGGTAGTAATCCGTGATGTCAAGCGATTCTACCAGGATTTGGGATACTTCCCCATACCTGTTCTGGAGATCCATCAGATGATGGGAAGAGCAGGAAGGCCTAAATACGATACTGAAGGGGAGGCCATACTGGTGGCAAAGAATGAAGAAGAGATTAATATCCTATTTCGCGAGTACATCTGTGCAGACCCTGAAATCATTCGCTCGAAGCTGGCTTCCCAGGCTGCTTTGAGAACCCACCTCCTTGCACTGCTGGCTTCTGACTTCATTAGAACTGAAGAAGATTTGAGAAAATTCTTTTCAAAGACTCTATATGTCTACCAGAATGGTGAGGAATATGTGTATGAGACCATTGAAACAGTGAGGAAATACCTGGAAAGGCATGAATTGGTCACTGGATTCAGAGCAACTCCCTTTGGGAAGAGGGTCTCCGAATTATATATCGATCCTGCCTCTGCTGTGATACTGAGAGAAGCCTTGAAAGATGATATGGCTGATTTTGGAATTCTGCATGCTTTATCTGCCTGTCCAGATATGCCCTCCTTGTACTTGCGAACAGGAGAATTCCCTAAGTACGACTTAATGGCAGAGGATATGCTTGAAGAATTCCTGCTTCCTGTACCTGACAGCTGGGAAGAACCTGAACGGTATGAGATCTTTCTGTCCCAGGTGAAAACTGCCCATTTACTGAACTCATGGATAGATGAGATAGATGAAAAAGAAATCTGCCACCGCTTCAACATGGGGCCTGGAGATCTGTACCGCATGCGAGAAACTGCAGACTGGCTTTTGTACTCTTTTGTAGAAATTGCGAAATTATTCTCCTTCAGGACAGGTGCTTTGAGAAGGTTGAGAATGCGTCTCCATTATGGAATCAAGGAAGAGCTGCTCTCCCTGGTAAAGATACGAAACATTGGTAGAGTAAGAGCCAGAAACCTGTTCAATGCTGGATTCAAGAGCATTAGAGACATAAGGAGAGCTTCACTTTTAGAACTGTCCAAGATTCTGGGTGAAGGAATTGCAAAATCAGTGAAGAATGAGTTAGCAGGTGACATGGACTAAAGTGGCGCAGTTGATACTTTTTTCATACTCTTCTACTGCGCGTGGAGTAATCAACTCCTTGTATGGGACACCTTTTTCTTCCAGAAACTCCCGTGCCTCTGCTGTCAAGTGCAGTGCACCATTGAATCCAGTTCCAATGATGATGCAGTCTGGATCTTCCTGAAGCAATACTTCCATTTCGGCTGCTGCCACCATATGACTCGTGCTGTAAACCATTCTTGACAATTCTTTTTTTCGTAATCCCACTCTTCCTGAAGGATGTACATAAATATCCTGGTCATATACTTTCTCGTTGTAGATGACTTTGCCGAATTCAGGTGCTTGAAACATTACTTGAACCTCTTCTTCATGTGCTTCTCGATTTCTCTCAAAGCAACATTGGTCAGCCTCCTGTAGGTCTGGTATGCAGGGATGACGCAGGACAATACATAGGTTTGATCCCCCACCTGAAAGTATCTGCACATTAACCTTACCTTGTCATCATCCACTAAAGAGACTTCATCCATCTTCTTGAATCCTAACTGGGTTTCAGCCCTGTGTGAGACATCTCGCACAAGTGCAGACAGAGCAGCAATCATTTCCGTGTTATATTCAGAACCCACTGCAGCTATTGGAAGTCCCTGGACATCTGCCACCAGAGACGCAAGGAACTGCCCCTCTATATTGAGCCTCCTCAACTGGGCTTCCAGGAGCTCGGTAAAACCCAGTTCCTTTGCCTT
>CAZFAR010000159.1:2251-6421 GCA_964516825.1 uncultured Thermococci archaeon | reverse complement strand
ATATCTGTCATTTCTAGGCGTTTTGTTGTATCCTCCAGTGATTCGTAGACGCTGGTGAGCCTGGAAAACTTCATGAGAAAAGTAAGAAAAGGATTCATATAAAGGTTTGTGCGCATTTGTGTAATATCGGGTGTTATATACACGTGTAACAATCAGTACAGGGAAATTGACCTTTTACTAGGTGAATAGCTCCAGTTAAATAGGCTTCCATAAAGAAGTTGATATCATTGCCGGGAAAATCTGGAACTATACTAGATCACTCCAATTTACTGTATTTCTTGTATTTCCTGGTTCGATGAATGAACCGAAATCTTTAAGAACTTGGAGTATTGTCTTTTACTTAGCCCCAGTTTTCTTGGAACAGGGACTGAAAAAAACGGAGGTGATATTATGACCCATAATAGTAGATGTGCTAATGCTGGAGGTCCAGAATGTGTATGCAGTTGTAATGGCCAATTTCATGGCATAGGCTCAACAGGAAAACCCTGGCATTTGCCAAAAGGATGTAGGTATCTGTGCAAACCAATGGGTGGAGAAGTAGAACAGAATATACGGCAGAATCTGGGCAAGAGATTTCAATGTATAAAATGTGGAAGCACGATACAGGCCAAGAAATTCATAGGCTGTTCTGATCCATCTGGCTTTTCGGACAAAAAGGGAAATAAATGGCGAATATACATAGAATGTGGCAAATGTGGAACGAAAAAGTATCTCTAGATTTCTGCATCCGTTCCCTCATGGGAGACAAAGGATTGATGAACGAAAAGAGAGTTATCAGGTTTATCCAAGATAAGAATCTTGGTACTTTCTTCAATATTTTGGGGCACCCTGGTAATAGAGGGATCAGGATAGTATTGCGTCTGACTGAAAAGAGAAGAAGAGGAGGTACTCAGAAAACCACGAAGGAAAATGGTACCATAATATTGTATTCGTGTCTGCTCAACTATCAGAAAGCAGATTTGATGTTACACGTGTAACAGAAGAATCAGGGTATCACCATGCGATACCTATTTAATTGCCCAACCACATTCAAGACCATGCGATCTATGGACTACCAAAAAGAGATGAAAGAGTTCACATGGGACGTCCCCGAATATTATGACATAGCTTCTGTAGTGGACTCGCATGCAAGAAAAGATCCTTCGCATCCTGCAATCTTATGGGAAAATGAAAAAAAAGATACACGCATTCTAACTTATGATGATTTGAGAATAAAATCCAATCAGTTTGCCAATATCCTCGCCTCCCTTCACATTCACAAAGGAGATCCTGTCCTGATCATGCTTCCCAGGATACCTGAAATCTATATCGCCCAGCTCGCCACTATAAAGACGGGGGGCATCATCATTCCCGCTGTTGAAATGCTGCGCGGGAGAAACATCATCTACAGAGTAGACAACTGCAGAGCCAAGGCTATTGTTACCAATGAAAGCGGGGCAGCAATTGTCGATGAAGTCAGGTCCCAATTGGACAGTGTTGAAAGTTTCATTCTAGTGGATGGAGAAAAGGAGGGCTGGCTTTCCTGTGCTGAGGAAATGAGAAAAGCTTCTGAGACCTTTGAGTATGAGCCTAGGAGAAGTGCTGATACTTTTTACATCTCCTATACATCCGGTACTACGGGACTGCCCAAGGGCGTTGTCCACCGGAACAGCTGGATGTATGCTTTCAAAAAGATCAATGCAGAATACTGGTATGGTGCAGAGAAAAGTGATATCATCTGGGCCACGACCTCTCCAGGGTGGGCAAAGTGGTTCTGGAGTCATTTGGGGGTGACAATGAATGTTGGTGCCACAGATTTATTGTATGAGGGCAGATTCAACCCAGAAAGGTACTTCAGATTGCTCCAGAAGTATAAGGTCACCATTTGCTGTCTGACACCCACAGAACTGCGTATCATGATCCAGGTCCCCCAGGCAGGACAGTATGATCTCGGCAGTATCCGCAACTTTCTGTCCGCAGGAGAGCCTCTGAACAAGGAGGTCATCGAGTTCTTCCAGAAGAGCTATGGTATAACTGTCAGGGAGGGGTACGGCCAGACAGAGACTGTCTGTCTGGTATGCAACTACGTTGGTATTACAGTGAAACCAGGAAGTATGGGGAAGCCTATGCCAGGCCAGGACGTGAAAATCATAGATGAAACGGGAAAAGAAGCCAAGATCGGAGATGTTGGCGAGATTACCACCAGATTTGGGCTGCCCTCCTTATTCAAGGAGTACTACAAGATGCCAGAAAAAATGGAAGAAGTGGTAAGAGATGGCAGATACTACACGGGGGATCTGTGCAAAATGGATGAGGATGGGTACTACTGGTTTGAAGGAAGAGCAGATGACGTCATTCTCAGTGCAGGATACAGGATAGGTCCCTTTGAGGTGGAAGATGCATTGCTCACCCATCACGCAGTTCTGGAGTGTGCAGCTGTGGGATCACCGCATCCTGAGAGAGGAGAGATTGTGAAAGCGTTCGTAGTCCTCCATAGAGGATGGGAGCCATCAGAAGTATTGAAAGCAGAATTGCAGAACCACGTAAAACAGGTGACAGCTCCCTACAAATATCCCAGAGAAATTGAGTTTGTTGATAGCCTCCCCAAGACTATGAGCGGCAAAGTCAAGAGATCGGAGCTGAAAAGGATGGAATACGAAAGGAAAGGTAGGATGACCTGAATTCCATCCATCTTGTTCTTTTGCAGAGGATTGGTTGAGCACTGTTTGAAACTGATACAGCATTTGTACAGAATGAGCCGGCAAATTATGCGAAATAATAGACGAAAACCTTATATAGACAAAGCACAAAAAAAGAAGGGAGGTAGTATTATGAAAAAAACTAAGTGGACTACAGTATCTCTAACAGCGCTCCTGGTTCTGGTTGCAGTGTCGGCTGCTTCTTCATCCTATGGACACTACATCAGCGTCGACAAGGGCAGCTACTGCATTGGTGAGGTGATAAGGATTGAGATTTTTGTACCAGGAACAGGAGAGGTTACTGTCTATGATCACATGACAAATGGGTACACAAAGGTCATCTTTCATCGTAAACAGAGCTGCATGCAGGACTCCTGGGCTGTCTTGACAGGAGTTGCGGAAGGTCCTCCGGGAGTGGAAACTCTGGAGTATCAGGCTGTCATCAGTTGCTGTTATGGGGATTGTTACGACTGGGTCACTGATTCTGTTTCCTTTCGTATCGAGGATTGCGGACCTTGTGAGGAATGGCTCTATGTAATCTGCAATGAAAGTAATTATGATCTGTATGTCGATGGAAGCTACGTCCTTACTGAAGACGGAGATGGACAATCTGGTGTGAAATTGGTAGAAGGAGTTCACACAGTAACGCTGAAAAAAGATGGATGCGATCCAGTCACGAAGACTGTACAGATCATCTGCGGACATTCCACTACCCTAAATGTAACCATGAACTGCAATCCCTGCAAGAATGTAACCTGTGGAACAGTCTGCAAAGGAGATGACTTATGGAGGCAGAAATGTGTCGATGGGAAATGCGTCGATGATCATTTGCAGGAAGCCAATTCGACACAATGCGGGTACGATCCATGTACTGGTGTTGTGTGCAAGAACGTATGCAAAGGCTTCGATCTGTGGGCACAGAAATGTGTGAATGGAAACTGCGTTGATGATTTCCTCATCGAATCTGATTCTGCAACCTGCGGTTTTGACCCCTGTGCAGATCACTGCTACAATGGGATACAGGACTGCGGAGAATATGGTGTAGACTGTGGTGGGGGATGCCCATTTACTGATTCAGATAGTGATGGCATTGAGGACTGCATGGACTTGTGCCCTAACAGTCGATGTAACCGAGTGGATGCAAATGGCTGTGAGACTGATGTCGATAATGATGGTGTGACAGATTGCGATGACGACTGCCCCAGTGAAAAAGGGAATTCATCTAACAGAGGATGTCCTGCTGGTATGAACCTCATCTTGATACTGGGTGGTATTGGAGCTGTGGTACTAGTTGGGGGAGGCCTAGCATTCCTTGGAATGAAGGGCGGAAAACCACCTTTTGAACCAAAGTTATCGAAACCAACACTACAGGATATCTCGTTGAGAGAGGAAGCGGCTGAAAAAATTGCCAAAGAGACAGCAGAAGAGGTAGCAAAGAAGAAAGCAGGTCTAAAGGTGGCTGAAGAGGCTTCTAAGAAAGCAGGTCTAAAGG
>CAZFAR010000159.1:0-2151 GCA_964516825.1 uncultured Thermococci archaeon | reverse complement strand
GGCTTCTAAGAAAGCAGGTCTAAAGGTGGCTGAAGAGGCTTCTAAGAAAGCAGGTTTAAAGGTAGCTGAAGAGGCTTCTAAGAAAGCAGGTTTAAAGGTAGCTGAAGCAGCAGCAGGCACAGGCATAGCTGGTGTGGTGGCGAAAAGGCAGAAGGAGATCTATTGTCCAAATTGTGGAGAAAAATTGCCCTCAGACTCAAAGTTCTGCAGCAAGTGTGGCCGTGAAATCTGACATTTTTTTCTTGTTTGCAAACAAGAGCGAAGGGATACATCATTCATGGAATGATTTCACAGTCATGGAGAACTGCAGTGCGGGAAGCTCTGGATATTTGAAGGGATTATTCAGATTCAGGTGCTTGAATGCAAAACGACAGACTGCAGTATGGTAATTCACAGGAGAAGACAGACCACAATGAAATGCTACGCTACACCCTACACCATAACCTATAAAAAGCCGAAGGAAATAGGACAGATGATGGAACCTGGAGTAGCTTTCATGAAGGAAATGGATAGTACAATCTATTCTCATTTTCATTACGGAGTTGTGATCACATGAAAAAGATATGGTTGCTCGTATGCCTATTCTTGCTGCTTCCTGTATATGGACAGGAACTTCCCTATTCAGGAACAATAGAGCTCAAGAACAGAGAAGACCACTACGAGCTGGAGAAACTTGTCACAGTCCCCACAAAGGAGAATGGTACCTGCAAGACTGAGTACATGATCGTTTCTGTAGACATTGCTCCAACAGAGAGTGCCTGGATTCAGGGTAAAGAAGAAAAAGAATACTTCTCAAATATTTCAGTGTACATTGCAATACTCACAGAAGACAGGGAAATCTCGCAGGAATTTCTGAGTTATCTGAATTTTGACACCTATGGGCAGCGCCTCTTCTGGGATCACGCTGGAAATCCAAGAGCTGATCGTGCAGGAGAATCATTCGGGCAGGACAATCCCCTCACTGTCGAGAACAAGTACATTGAAGTGACTCTGAACATAACAGATTTGAAGCTTTCAGAATACAGGTGCGAAGGATGTGATTCAGACGTAGCTTCCTACGTATTCATTGACATGATCAGGCTCAAGATTGTCATAGATTATTCTCCCTCACAGAAGAACATCGTCGAGCAGTGCCGGGAGAGTCTTGAAAAATATGAGGAAGCACAGACATACATCACAGCAGCACAGCAGTACTTTGAACAACAGGAATTCGAAAAAGCGAAAGACGAGTTCCAGAAAGCCAAGGATCTCTTTGACGAAATAGGTGATACAGAAAAATCCAACGACATGCAGGAGTGGATTGATAAGTGCACAGCATACAAGGTGGCCAAGGAGAATTTCGAGGAAGGAATAGATTTATTCGAGGATGCTGCTACCACCAATGACTATCAGGAAGCTATCGACAAGTACGAGGAGGCTAGGTCATATTTTGAGAGAGCCAGAGTTGAATTCGATAGAGCAGAAGACGAGACTAAGGCAAAAGAATGCGAAACCCTGATCGAGCAGTGTGACAAAGAAATAGACAATTTGAAAGGTGTCGGTACATTGAGAGGACGGCTCATCTACATAATGGTGGCCATTGCAGTCGTGACAGGTGCAGGCTTTCTACTGAAACAGCTCGGGAAGGGAAAGCCTCCCAAACAGGTAGTAGCAAAAGGGATGACACTCAGAGTCCAGAATGCAGAAACAGGAGAAGAAACTACGATACAGGTAGAAGCATCAGACAAGATCGGGAAAGTACGACAGCTGGCAGCAACAAAACTCGGGGTGATCCCCTCTGATTTGCTGTACAATGGGAAGGTTTGCCCTCCAGACTGGACTGTACAGGAGTGCGGTTTGAGGGATGGTGCTCCTGTGAAGATCGTACCCAAGGGAAAGGAACCGCCACCAGAAATTGATGATCGCGCAGAGAAACTGGAGACACTGGAGCAGAGATATCGAGAAGGCAGGATCTCGAGAGAGCTCTATGAAACATTGAAAAGAAAACTGGAGACTGACTAACGTAGCATGTACTTTATCCTTTCTTTTTTCTTTGTGAATTCCTTGAATGCAGACACAACAATAGTGACTGCTAATGAGCTTTCTGTATTTGAGAAAGGTAGGGCATCAGAGACTGAGATAGAAAATCGATGGGACATGTACAGATGGATC
>CAZFAR010000158.1:0-6450 GCA_964516825.1 uncultured Thermococci archaeon | reverse complement strand
GCTACCATTGCAAACAAATCTAGATTTGTTTGCCATGGTAGCAGCTCAGTACACACAGATGGGTGAGCTGGGCAGTGCTGCAGAAGCCAGTAGGATGCAGGGCATGTGCGACTCCTACCTGCAGGCACAGGACTACATGAATCGCGGAGAGGAAGCTTTCGGGATGGAGAACTATGAGCAGGCTCAACTGTACTTTGAAGAGGCTGTGAAGATCTACTCCCAGATACCTGACACGGAGAAACAGAATCTGGCCCAGCAGAGGCTGAATGCAGCGCTCGAAGCGCAGAAGTTCGGTTTTAACCTCATGTACATTGGATTGTCTGTAGCAGCAGTCGTTGTAGTAGCTCTCGTGACTCTGCAGATTTCGAGAAGAAGAAGGAGAGTGCGGGCAGCGCCAGAGCCATCCAGGTTCCGTTTCGAAGAACCTGCAGGTCATCCAGTTGCCAGACCAGTTACCACACAGGTCAGCATGCCATCCAGAGAACCCATATCAATGGGAGCAGCCCCACCACCGGAGCTCGTACAATTCCATCAGAAGACAGAAGACGCGCTGAGCAGGTTCACGAAGGGATATGTACGTGACAATCTGCAGCAAGCCATGCGGGTGTATCTTTCACTGGAAGGAGAGAAGAAGCAGTTTCCAAGAGGCAGGGATCTAGAACTCGAACGAATCATCGACACGAATCTCAGAGAACTGGAGCACAGGATATTTGGAACTTTCTAGTCCTTCTATTATTTTTTGTTATTCTTTTTTGCATTTACTCTAGAGTCAATTCTTGTTGCTGTCATTCGACTCGCATATCCTTGTTACACGTGTAACATGACAGTCTCTTGTGCTTGTTGCCAACGAGTGATTGGAAAAACAGTCTTGATGTGGTCTATACATATGTCCTCATTCACGTAGGTGAAAACCCATGAAAGAAGCAATTGAACGCAATAAACCATGAATAATGAATGGTCAAGATTTATTCGGAGATGAGAAAGATGAACAGAACTCTGAGGTAGAGATATATTGGTGCCTAGAGATGTATTCTGGAGGTAGAGATGTATTCCGTCCTGCCATTGCTGCCCACGCTAATTCTATTATCCTAGTGCACAATCATCCATCAGGAGATCCCACTCCTTCCCTCTAAAGATGACATACAGTTGACCCAGAAGCTTCGTATGAGTGGCGAAATACTGGGTTTTAACGTCTTTTTCTGTTGCGCAAGAAGAAACGGGCCGCGAGGGATTTGAACCCCCGACCCACAGGTTAAGAGCCTGTTGCTCTACCAGACTGAGCTAGCGGCCCACCTTTTTTTATGGATCGTCATCTATAAAAACCTTATGGTCAAGGGCCGAGACGTTAGAAATTGAAAAAAGAGCTGCAGCAGGCTCCCACTCGCTGTTCCCCATCTATTGACACTGAGAAAAGCTCCAAATAGTGATATTCACTTGAATGCTGGATCCATGAGTAGCATGAACAGGAGATGGTACACACTCGATGTTATACCCAAATGCTCAAGAGCCGACATCATTCTCCCTATTGTCATGGATGAATTCTTCCAGTTTTTGTACGGCTCAATGCTGCCATCCACCTCAAATTCAGGCTTGCCAAACAGATCGACAGCCATCTTCATCAGTGGATTTTCCAGTGGGTCCAACCCCATCTTCAGAGCACCTACCCAGTCAACAGCTACAAAATTCCTCCCTCCAATTATCGTCTTTGTGTACTTCGGTCTCTCCAGAACACATCCATTCATGCTGTCACTGCTCCAGAAAGCGTCAATGAATGCAAAATCCGGTGGAAAATTCCTCAAAACGTCTATGGTAGCTTTTTCCCATCCCACAGTCTCATGATATCTCGCGTACTTACTCTGACAGGGAAGTGTACCAAACATGTTCTTCATGGACAGGGTGTAGGTGCATATGATGTGGGTTTTGTTCTTCTGGAATGAAATTCTGTAATCTGCATTTTTCCAGGATTTCCCCACGAAATCCTTACCCAGGTCCCCCCCATAGTCGTAGGGCTCCGCATCCTCTGTCAAATCTACAAGATTGTAACCAGAAAACGTGTATCCCGCAACCTCAGCCACAAGCCGTACAGTTCGCTTTGGAAACCAGTCTGTATACAGATTCCTGGATTCAACAATAGCCACTTTCTCGTATCCTTCCTCTCTTGTTCGTCTTGCAAGATGCTCCACCAACTCAGAGTCTGTTGCCACATGCAGATGCTCTCTGTGGTACAGCATCATGATATTCGGTTTTACTGCAATTGAGAACTCTTCTCTGCTTTTCCCACTTTTCTTGAGAGAATTCTCTAGATCCTTGAGAAATTGAGATTTCTCTATAACTTTGTCGAGAGCCTCTATCTTGTTGTCGCTCTCTGCAACTGCAACTGTACACTTCATGGTATCACTCTCAAATGACTCTTGCTGCAACAAGTGCTGCCATGCTGCTGTCATTGGAGTAAGAGAATATGAATCTTTCGGAAACTTGGGTAATTCTTTCCACGAGACTGCGATTGAGAAAAAATGAATTCTGGAAAGATCAGTCCTTCCGAGCACTCTTATAATTGGATAGAGGATTCAAGGGATCATAGGATGCTGTAGTGTGCAAAGCCTTAAGAATCATAGCCAATTTGCTGAAATAACTAATAGAATCAAGCCTCTTTTTGATGTACTGCTTCCATCAATAGTGCATACATTTATATGGGGAAACCTGTAATTGATCAGAGCTGGAAACATACAGGAGGTGCGTTAATGGATGTTAGAGAAGCCATAAAGACATGCAGAACAGTGAGAGAGTTCAGAGAAGAACTTGTACCAGATGAGGTGCTGGTTGAGATTCTGGAAACGACAAAATGGGCCCCCAGTCCTGTGAACAGCCAACCATGGCGATTCATCATCATAAGAGATAAGAGAACACTCAAGAAACTGAGGGAATTCGCCAAGTATGGGAAACATCTCCTCGATGCTCCCATGGCCATTGCAGTGGTGGTGACCTATATCGAGGGGTTTCACTGGTACAATGAAATTGAGGAGAATAAATACGCAGGAGCAGTTGTAGCTACACATTTAATGCTTGCAGCATGGGAGAAAGGCGTTGGAACAGGCTGGGTTTCTATTGAGAGGGACAAAGTGAATGACATTCTGGAAGTGCCTGAAGGTCACACTGTAGTCGCTATAATACCCATTGGGTACCCCATAGAGGTTGAACTGTACAAGGAGGATGACAGAAAGCCTCTCGAATGGTTGGTTTTCTCTGAGAAGTTTGGTGAACGATTCCCCCGAATTGATTCAGAAAAAGTGAAAGAAAAATGGAAATAATGCCTCACCTTTTATCTTTTTTTCTGCATATCGGGCTGAGGACTTCTTGAGAGGTTTAATATCAAAGGATGAAATTGGTAAGTACAAGCCCAAGTAGCTTTGGGTTCTGAATACTGGAGAGAGTCATGTTACACGTGTAACAGATTTTTACTCTGAGGGGGAAACCTTTTTCTTCTCTATTAAGATTTCAACTGATGTCACAAGATCTGAATCAGATTTTCAAAGCTTTGGGAAAGAACATTGAAGCTGAATTCTATCCTTATGCAGCAATCAAGCATTCTGTCCGCAGGAGAAATGGTCGCATCTGCGTGAGAATCAGTGACGTATTTGCTGATGCTCCTCGTGAAGTACTCCTTTCAGTGGGAAGAATCTTGCTGGCAAAACTGAACAAGAAACAGGTAGACCAAAAAGATCGTACAATCTACAATGTGTACATAAGCAGTAGGAGGCTGCAGGAGAAAGCGTCAAGAATTGTTTCTAATCGCAAGAAAAAGGTGAGAATTCGAAAAGGATACTACAGAGATTTGAACAAGAGCTTTGGAAGAGTCAACAGAGAGTACTTCAAAAGTACACTGGGGAAACCGAAACTCACCTGGAGCTTGAGGAGGGCAAGACGCACATTAGGGAGATATGATCCTGAAGGAGATGTAGTTTTCATATCACGTATACTCGATTCTCCAGAGATCCCTGAGGAGCTGCTTGATTTCATCATGTACCATGAACTGCTCCACAAGAAACATGGCATAAAAAAGAAAGGGGGCAGAGCACGAGTTCATACTCCGCAGTTCAGAAAGGATGAAAGAAAATTTCGCAATTATCAGAAAATGAAAGCTCTCATGGAGAAGCTGGCCAAGATGAGAGCATAGAAAGGAAAATCCAGTGCATTGCCTCACCTGATTCTGAACCTGGTAAATTCAAAAGAGACTGACTACCCTCTGAATACAGGTCTCCTGGAAAGGTATACTGGAAGAGAAAGCTTCTTGAACGGCATTTCTGCAGTTTCCTCTCTTATCTCCTCCAACAGCTCTCCTAGGTCCATCTTCTTATTTTCCCTGTTTCGTATCCGCACAGAGAGGTGGCCACCGTCTACCTCCTCATCGCCAACGACAGCAATATAAGGGACCCACTCTTTTTCAGCACTCCGTATCTTCTTGTTCAATGTCTCAGATCTGTCATCTATATCATATCGTACTCCCTTTATATCTCGTGTAATGCTCTTTATGTACTCAAGGTGATTCTCAGAAACTGGGATAAATCTGACCTGTGTTGGTGAAAGCCACAATGGCAGAGACGGCTTGACACCTTTCAGAGAGTCTTTGTAAGCCTTCTCCAGTAATGCATAGATTACCCGTTCTATTGCTCCTGAAGGTGAAAGGTGTAAAATGATCGGATAGTTCTCTTTCCCGTCCTTGTCCGTGTACCTTATGCCATATCTTTCTCCATTCTCCACATCTATCTGGTCAGTGGTCAATGCAGAGGCCTTATCCAAGGTATCGACGTAGTTCCACTCATATTTCAGAATGAAGTAGAAGATCTGGTCTTCCCACATTTCTATTAACGCAGGTTTTCCCCATCTTCTCACGAGTGATAGTAGAAAGTCTCTATTCTTTTCCCAGAACTCCTTGGTTACTCTGATGGCAAGCTCCATATCATCTGGGATCTTTAATCCTGCCTTCTCCTGGATTTCCCACGCTAACTGGAACCTACGCAGCATTTCTTCCTTTGCAGATTCTATGTCCTCAACGAAGGCATGACAGTCAGGCATGGTGAATGCTCTCAATCTTCGCAATCCTGTTAACTCTCCTCGCTGTTCTACTCTGAAGCTGTACTTCGTCAACTCATATAATCGTAATGGGAGGTCCTTGTAGCTGATAACAGCATCGTGTGCCATCAGGAACTGACCGAAGCAGGCAGCAAATCGCAGGAAAACTCTCTTGTTTGGTGTCTGTATGACGTACTGCCTTGCAGGAAATCGGTGGAGGTAGCTCTTCAGTGAAGGATGTTCAAAATCATACATGATTGGTGCTTCAATTTCCATTGCTCCATAATCTATAGCTTTCTGGGTGACCCATTCTTCCAGCAGACTCTTGATAAGTCTCCCCTTTGGGTAATAGCGCAGATTTCCCGGATCACTGCCTGGTTCGTAGTCAACCAGTTCTAATCGCTGCATGAGCTGCACGTGGGGAGGCTCCTTCTCAGAAACTCTCACTTTGTGGATTTCATAACTGGTCAGCTTTCCCAGATTCTCATGGTGCGTGAAATCATACTGTTCTGCAGGAGTCAGCTCACCATCACCAGTGAGTATGTACCAGGAAGACACAATTTCCTCTGCCTTTTGGAGAGCTTCAGACACTTCTTCTCTTTCTTCCCCAGATATTTCCCGTGATAGTTCAGATAGGGGATGTCCCTTACAGGAGAGCTTGAATGCTTTGTAATAGCCAAAAGGTGATTTTCTTACTGTGTACTGAGACTTCAATCTATCGTAGATGGCATCTATAGTCTTTTCAGCAAAACTGGGGGATGATGGCTTGGATGAGAGGTGAACGTAGGGATATATCATGATATTTCTTGTATTGACCAATGAAGCTGTCTTTCTAATTTCTTCACAGGTCCTATCTATAACAGTTTCCATTTTGTTCTCATCATCTTTTTCTACTGATGCAAATACTACGAGACATTCTTCCATTCTTCCTTTCTTTTCTTCTTCTGGAATTTCTTCTGCAAAATCCAGCTTCTTTTTTGCTTCGTACTCTATATAGTCACTGTGGATCAAGAGTATTCTCATGCTCTCACCTTGGAAGTATTTCAACTGAAAAATATAAATAGGTTTGGGTGAGGGTGGCCTACAACTGCATTTCAATCCGCATGTTACACGTGTAACAAGTAGAGGGATATTATGATTGGTATATAGGAATGAGGAAGCTGTAGACTGCTGCAATTCTAGGGTTTCTTTTTCATCTCATGGTGTATCCACCAGGTGACTGCTATTATTGTAGGTATTCCGAATATGATTAAAACCCAGATCAATGCCGTAATACAAGAATACACTAGATAGTCAAGTGTCCATTCTGCAAAGGGGACATTCCAGTTTCCATCAAGATAAACCTTGATGATGAACGCAATGAAGACCAAAAATGATATC
>CAZFAR010000157.1:0-6456 GCA_964516825.1 uncultured Thermococci archaeon | reverse complement strand
GTGATGCAGGCGACACTGGTGGTCCAGGGCCAGAACGTGTTGGTCAGACTGGCAACATCTGTGTTGTACCAGCTCACTGTGCCAACGTCCTTCTCGTAGTTGATGTAGTAGACATTAGTATTACCGTGACCAATGTGTGCTACTGCCACTGGGTTAGCTGCCCATTGGCTGATCCATCTGCTCTTGGGGACTCCGCCAGAATCTTCTTCAAAGACGTAGTCCTTCACGTAGTCAGCAGGCAGATAGTCATCACAGCCGTAAGCCAGGCATCTGGCATCAGGTGAGTTACCAGCTTGCACTCTGGACTGGTGGAGTAGAGCTCTCTTTGGTTTGTCCGCCTGCTCGTAGGCGATGACCTTGTTGACGAAGTTCTGGGCTTCTGCTACGCTCTCGCAGGGTGCTCTTCCAATAGCGACTTCTGCTCCGAAGTCAACACCATCGTTGGTCTCACCGTAGTAACTGTCACCATCTGAGTTGTGGGTACCATCCAGGTGGCCAAAGTACATGTCAGCCAGCATGTCAGAGTCAGTGTATCCACCAGTTGACACGTAGAATCCTCTGTAGGGAACAGCAGAAACGTCTCCACCGAGTAAGACATACTTCGTACCGTTGTTAGTGTATTTGCTTATGATGAAGTTCCTGATTTTCATCGGGTTGTCTGTACCAGTGTAGTTTGCAGTAATCCAGGCCACAGTGTAGACAGTAGCTCCATTGACGTAGCCAGCCTTGTGGGTAGCCAGTGTCTGGAATGTGGACAGCATGGTGTCATTGGTGATGATGATGTACTCTTCTGTTGCCAGTGGTGCTGGCATGTCCTCGTACGTACTGACTGCATCAGGATTGTCTACGTAACCTGCAATATCCATCTTGTCACCGTACAGCCCTCTGTACAGCTTGTTCTTCATACCCTTGCCAAACTGTACTTCAACTGTCAGTTTCGAGTAGAAGTGTACTGTTCCTGACTTTGGCTGATACTGGACAGGATACAGGAGAACGTTTAATACTGCAAACCCTCTGATGTATTCCACGCCAACGATGTCGAAGAGCTTGCCAGGAAACAGGTTGTTGGAGCCGTAGATTGCCTCATTCCTTCCTACTGTTACAGGTGTATCACTGAATGTGCAGGGAGGCTGACCCCATGGCAGATCGAATCCCTTCTCAACGTAAGGCTTGCCGTGCTTGACCTTGACATCCTTCAGTTCGGCACCCTGGGGCAGCAGAATGGAAGCGACTCTGTAAGGAAACAGTGGTGCTCCAGGCTCACTCCAGATCATTGTGTCCTTGATCATCCACTGACCATCTATCATGACTGGCTCGAATGTGTAGTCTACACCAAAGTTGTCATTAGAAAAGATTGCAGAAATACTCAGACATAGCATTATTATCAACGCCAACGCAGTTGTCTTTCCTTTCATATCTTTCACCTCCTGTGAACTTATATGTATGTGTGTGCATATGTGCTTATAAACTTTTCGGTTATCTACTATTGATGTGTGTGCATTTCTCAAATTTGACAAGTCTAAATTCAGACAACACTATGTGAGATTTCTTGAGCAACATGAAAACTCTATGCACAATAACTTATGAAATAAATTCAAAAAATAGTCTTACATGTTATATTCCAGGAGTCTATCTATTTTTCTAAACAATTTGGACTTTAACCTAAAAATCTCGGAGAAAAAAGGAGTTGCAGGCTGAAAGATTATCAGCTTTCTACCAGACATTTTTTGTTTTTTCAGAAATGCAGTGACTTCTTCCTGAATCCTTTCTCGGCGCGCAATTTCTGGGGTTGTAAAGCTTCGAAGGATGCAACTCGAGAATGTTGAAAATTGTCTTTCAATGAGCGAAGTATAAGTGAAATGCCGAATCATCCCAAATGTTACACGTGTAACATATCATTCCCCAAAGAGTCCTGCAGCCTACTGGAAAAGTATTTAAAGAATCTCCTCAAAGCCCGCTTCATGAGAAGAGGACTCCTACCATTTGTTGTTTTCTTACTATCTCTGACAGCGTTCATTATGTTTGCAGTGATGAATCCGGAGCCTGATCTAAAGCCAAATACTGATACTGAAAAAGAGGTCGAACCTTCTGTAGAAGTAGAAGAAGTGATAGGAGATGTATCAGATATAAAGTCCATAGAAGTTGATGCTGTTCCAGAGAATTGGGATTCTGACCAAGAACAAGATGGGCTCGTGCTCTACATAACCTTTTATGATGAACATCATAATACTATACAGTTCAGAAACACAGAATACATTCTCAGGGTCAAGATCTTTAGAGCAGGACTGGATTCCCAGGGTAACATGGTGAAGGGTGAACTTCTCTATGATTTCTGCTGCCCGCCCGTGAGGAAAACCAGTAGCTTTGAGGTGAGTAGGCCCTATGGTGGGATCAGAATCTATTTAAGACTTTCAGATTATGCGAACCAATTTTGGGTAGTAGAAATAGAGGTAGAAATACCTGGGACGGGAATATTTACTGCTTCATCTCAGGTACCTCTGCCATCAAGTTAAATTCTACATTGCTAAGAACAATGGACTCATTCCAGTATGATTAAGCACTCTCTGACTTGAAACTGCCAAAATCCTGAAGTATTCTCTCGTAAATTGCTTTCTCCTTTCCTGCACTCTTCTTGAAGAGTTTTTCTACGATCAGTTCTGGTGTGGATTTTCCAAGCTTGTTATAAATGGGCTGCCTGTCAACGATCAATTCCAGGGTTTCATCCAAGCCTGTAGCCTCAATGCCATCTATGCGTGCCTTGGTCAACTCCGAAATTTCCTTTCCTAGGTGGGTCACCAGTACACAGAGAGTGTTCTCGTTCTGAGCAAGGAAGGTCAGAAAGGAAGCGATGATCTTGGCTGCAGAACCTGGTTCTGTGATAGCTTCTAACTCGTCAATTAGAACGAGCTTTTTCGTTTGAGAGAGAGCCAGTGGAACTAGGCTGGTAACAGTGCTCTCAAAAGCGCCTGCATCCTGACTTCTGGGCTTTCTCAGGTATAAGATCTCGTCAAAGAGAGGGCAGTAATACTCTTCTGCAGGCACGTAAAAGCCCATTTGGGCCAGGATCTGCATCTGCAGTACAGTCTCTAACAGTGTTGTCTTCCCACCAGAATTGGCGCCAGTCAGTACTGCAGTGCGATCGGAGGTAGCAAATTCATGAGGAGTCTCTCCAATCTTGTAGGATACAGGTTGCGGATTTCTTATCAGAATGTTCAATCCATGGACAAAACTCAACCCATTCTCTACAAAATGGGGAGGATTCATATTGTAATCAGAAATAAACCTTCCCAGAGCTGCTCGAAAGTCTAATTCATGCATTTTTCTCTCTTTTTCCAGGATGTACCCCCAGTATCTCCCAATGCGAGCTGCATCTCTTCGGATTCTGAATCCTTTCAACGATTCCTTCTTCCTCATTTCATCCTTCAACTGTTCAATTCTTGAATCATCAGCTTCAATGGGATAGACCAGTTCCAGGGAAAAAACTTCTGCTTGAACCCCTATCCTTTCTGCGAGTTCTCTATTCGCTTCTGAAATCAGTCTGCTGTATAGAGAGACTACTGAATCAGGAATGGATCTTCGCAAAGCCTGTACAGGATCAGTGTGCATCTGCTGCATCATGGTCAGAATTTCATTCCCCTTCAACTCGATCTGCTGCTTCTGCATCGCTTCATCAAATTCTTTGTTTATCTTATCTTCTAATTCTATGACTATTTTCCCAATATTTATTTCTTCATATTTTGTCCCTTCTCTAAGCCTCAAAAGAGTGTCACAGATCTCCTTGAGCTTTACATCGTCAATATTCAGTATTTGAGAGATTTCCCACATCAGAAGAATGGTCTGCTCATTCTGGGTAAACTGCTCGGTCTGCAACTCCGGGATGACCTCTTCAATGGAGAAATCATCGAAAAGAATCTGCAGGTCAGAATACTCCAACAAATACTCATACAGTTCAGATTCTCCAGCATAGACGTAGATCACTAGAGGATACTCCTTCAAACTGGGACATTCTGCAGGATCTTCTATTAGAAGAACATCACAGTACTCATTCTTCAGTTCTGTATACGCTTCAACACTGTCTGTGGCAATCACTCTCTCACGATACTTCCTCTTTCTAGGTGGAACCAAAGGTTTCAGGTGGCGCAGTTTCTCCAGGAGCTGATTTAACTGTTCGTGATTCAAACTCTGAACAAATTCCAGGGCTTTTCTGCAGTATGCAATCCGCTTTTCAATAATTTCTGCATTGGTCACCGGGTAGTAAACCAGAAACCTGTTCTTCCCGTTTTGGGTGCAGGGATACTCCTGTAACAACTGCAGAATAGCCTCGTACATTTCCTGTGCATCATCAGAGAGAATACCCTGGAAGATTTCTCCAGTCTTCAACTCGTATGCTTTTCTCAGAATACTCAAAGCTGTCTTCTTCCCCAGCCCAGGAACCTCTAAGAGCTTTTCAATTTCCAGATTTTCCACAATTTCTTCTGCCTGATCTCCGTAGTACTCTTTTATCTTTCTGACCATACTCGGAGAGGTAATCTTTTCCAACATAGTATCAGACCGGTCTCAGATCGATGATATCAGAATCTATGCGCGCATTCAACCCTTTCACAGTGATCAGGTTGTCTTCCACACTAGTGATTTCTACTTTTTCAATTCCCAGCGGGTTAGGCCTTCCAGTATACAGGGTAGCAAAAACTCCTCTTTCCTCGTAGAAGGGCTTCCCCTCAGGATCAGAGACCCAGTAGACCACAAGGACTTCATTCAGGTCTTCGATCCCTGCCAATTCAGGTTTGTATTCCTTGTATATGAGGATCTTGGTCATGTCTCCTTCAATTTCTATAGCTTTCCCAATAGATTTTAGCTCCATCTGATCACTCCCCTAATATTTCATGTAACCTGGTCAAATCATCTGCCTCATCTACGCTCTTGTCTTCCCTGAACTTCACTACTCGCGGAAATCGCAATGCGTATCCAGACTCGTAGTTGGGAGACTTCTGTATCTCCTCGTATGCGACCTCCACCACCAGGTTTGGTACTAGTTTGACTGTCTTTCCTTTCTGCTCAGAAATATAAGGTTTTAGCTTTTCAGTCAATTCCTTGAACATGTCATCTGTAATACCAGTGCCTACCTTCCCGATCTCTAAGAAGTTTCCCTGCTCATCGCGGATTCCCAACAAAAAAGATGCTAGCCAGTGAGCCCTCCTCCCTTCCCCCCAATCAGCACCAATGATCACCAGATCCAGGTTCTCTAGTGTCTGCTTGATCTTCAGCCATTTCTTTCCTCGAGCACCTGGCTGGTACACTGATTCTCTGTCCTTGATCATCAGGCCTTCATGACCAATCTCAAGTGCATGTTCAAAGAACTTCTGCGCTTCTTCTATACTTTCTGTAGTGAGAACCTGTGACAATTCTGCTCCTTCCGTATTCGTGATAAGGCTCTCTAGGATTCTCCTCCTCTCTGTGAAGGGCAGATCAATTAGTGATCCATCCCTGTACAGCACGTCAAAGTAGTAGATTTTCAATGGAATCTTTTCAATCATCTCCTCAATATCGTACTTCCTCCTCAGTCTTCGCAGTACATCCTGGAAGGGTCGTGGATGCTCGTTCTCTGTAGCTACTATCTCTCCCTCCACAATGCCATCTCCTGTAACACTCTTCTTAATCGAATCCACAAGATCTGGCAGAGCAGATGTGATGTCTTCCAATCGCCTTGAAAAGATTCTGATTTTACCACCCTTCTTGTGGATCTGAGCCCTTGAACCATCGTACTTGATTTCACAGCTCAGGACAGCCATCCTCTCTCCTGCCTCCTGTAACGAGCTCACCTGGGCCAGCATGAACTTGACTGGCTTGAAAAAGGTGATATTCAATTCGGTCAGCTCCTCAGGATCTTCTTTCGCAGTCTTTGCCACTAGTCCCAGATCGTTGGTAAGCATGTAGGCTCTTTCCACCTGGGAAGGATCACATTTAAAGCGTGAGGCAATCGCATCTCTGACTGTACCCTCACCGATGCCTGTGCGCATGGTGCCTAAGACGATTCTTACTAGGTACCTCGTTTCCTCACCAGTGGCTGAAGAGAATAAATTGGACAGATACTTCAGTTTTTTCTCCTGGGAGCGAGCTCCTGAGAATTCGCTGATCTTGTTTAAAATGTCGTAAACGTATTCAACAGACAGGCTCTCTTTAAAGAGAATGACCTGCTTCTTCTCGTTAATTGCTCTTTCACAGGCTCTTCCTATATCGCCCTCTTCTCTGATGTAGTCTTCAATCGTAGACTCAGGAATGCCTGAAACAGTTGAGACCACCCGGATGACTAACTTCGTTCCTACTCCCAGTTCGCGGTCCATCCAGTCAGGAAAGACCTTTCCCAGCAGGAAATAGACGACAGTATCCAGGATTTCTGCAGGAGTTTCATTCAGGAATTCTGAGACAATATCTGTCATTTCTAGGCGTTTTGTTGTA
>CAZFAR010000156.1:0-6471 GCA_964516825.1 uncultured Thermococci archaeon | reverse complement strand
GGGATAATCTCATAATTGAAGAACCTGTACTCTTCCCTGTTTATACAGGAACTCCTGAAAAGGTGTGGAAGAATGTGGTAAAGACTTATC
The DNA here is from genome assembly GCA_964516825.1 of uncultured Thermococci archaeon. Classification (GTDB taxonomy): domain Archaea; phylum Methanobacteriota_B; class Thermococci; order Methanofastidiosales; family SZ-28-30; genus SZ-28-30. Next base: position 6,381 of record CAZFAR010000156.1, on the reverse strand, counting down.
ATGATGGAGCACCCAAGAAAGTAGAATTCAGAGACAAGCATGAGCTCTTGGTAGGAATAGATGTGTATGAAGATAAGGTGAGGACTTCGAGAAGCTGGAGGCTAAATAAGAGCCTCTATGAGACATGGAATCCTGAAAAAGAAGAGTGGGACATACAGCCGAGGGGATGGACACCAAAGAAATCTTTCTTCTCGAATAACTAAATCTTCTTGACACAAAAAAGATCTCAAATAATGAGATTCACTCGGGAAGTGGTAACATCTTCATGATGCTAGGAGACCTGCAAAGGGCATTAGGACCTTCATGTGCATTCGACAGCTTTTTATGGAGAATGATGAAGACATGATGATGTTGTCACCCCGGTTGGCTCTCGTTACCGCTATCACGGCAGTGTCCTTTGCATCGATTCTGATCCGTGTGAGTGAAGCTCCTCCCCTCGTAATCGCGTCCTATCGTCTCGGACTGGCAAGTTTTCTCATGATCATAGCAGCGCATGCAAAGCACGACTTGCCTCAATTGTTAGAGATGACGAAAAAAGAAACTGCAGCCATGATTCTCTCTGGATTCTTTCTGTACATACATTTTTCTACCTGGATTACCTCTCTCTTCTATACTACTATAGCCACAAGTGTCATAATCGTCGATTCCTCTCCTCTCTTTGTTGCCATGCTCTCTTACGTGTTCCTGAAAGAGACCCTCAGAAAAAGAGCAGTGTTGGGCATTTTTCTCTCTGTTTTTGGTGCTGTCCTGATTGGGCTGAGCAATCCTGTACACGAGAATGTGTTTGGAATCTTTCTAGCATTTCTGGGTGCTCTGGGATTAGCTGGCTATCTCGTAATCGGGAGGGATTTGAGGAAGAAGCTGGATACCTTCCCATATGTATCTGGTGTCTATTCTGTCTCTTTCTTGTTTCTGGTGGCAACTGCACTAGCTTTTCGAAATCCACTTTTCGGTTACAGCAGGATGCAGTATCTCATTTTCTTTCTCCTGGCTTTAGTACCTTCCTGTCTAGGACATACATTGTATAACTACTGTCTAAAATACCTGAAGGCTGCTGTCGTCAGTGTAGCTATTTTAGGGGAGCCGGTAGGTGCAACTATTCTGGCTCTCTTCTTATTCGGAGAAGTGCCCACTTTCCTGATTATCACAGGAGGCATTCTGGTCATTGGAGGAATCTATCTTGCTGTACGGTAAGAATTACTTAATGAAATTTTCAAAATTTGTAAATCTCTACAGAAAAGGAGTTTGTCGTGATCCGGGATTACTCCCGAACCACGACGTCCATGTCCTTCACCACCCTTTGTAGAGACCGGCTGGATTTACTTTCAAATTCTGTCCTTCTCATCTGCCAGTTTTGGGGTGGTGAAAGACTTAGCGATCAAGGAGGAAATGTTTGTCTCCTGCTTGCAGTGTTGGCTGTGCTTCACTCTAACAGCAGTGGTACCCCTATATAAACTTTTCGGTTGAAATCATTACCTTACAATTATCCTGTAATATTTTCAATGAAAATGGGAATATTCGCTATAATTTTAGATAGTGTTACTCGTAGGAGCGCTTGAAAGGCGAAATCTTTCTCAGGTCAGCGACCACCTGAGGCAGGACTTCGAGCGTGTACTCAATGTCTTCTTCAGTGTTATCCCTGCCCAGTGTCAATCGCAGCGAACTGTGGGCATCCTCTGGTGGAAGACCAATAGCTAATAATACGTGGCTGGGCTCCAGAGACTTTGAAGAACATGCAGAACCTGTGGATGCAGAAATGCCCTTCATATCCAGCCGTAAAACCAGGCTTTCTCCCTCTATGAACCTGAAACAGAAATGCGCATTAATCGGAAGCCTCTTTTCAGGATGTCCATTCAGCCAGGAGTTCTCAATTTCCAATGCACCCTTTATCAATCTATCGCGAAGCTCTGCAATTTCAGGCATCACTCTAGGCCTCTCTTCCTCACCAATTCGTGCAGCCTCTCCAAATCCCACAATACCAGATACATTCTCCGTTCCTGACCTCGATCCTCTCTCATGACCGCCCCCATGCATCAGTGGATCTATCCTTGTTCCCTTCTTCACGTACAAGCATCCGACACCTTTGGGTCCGTGAATTTTATGAGAAGATACAGACAGCATATCAACGTTCAGGTCTCTCACATCTATGGGCAGTTTGGTTATGCTCTGCACTGCATCTGTGTGGAAGTACACGTCATGCTCATGTGATATCTCTCCCAGTTTCTTGATATCCTGGACTGTTCCGATCTCATTGTTGGCATGCATGACAGATACCAGTAATGTCTCTTTCGTGATAGCCTCTTCCAGCCTTTCTGGACCCAACAGCCCGTACCTATCCACTGGCAGATACGCGACTCTGAACCCAATTTTTTCCAGCCATCTGCATGTATTTAGGACGCAGTCATGCTCAATCGTTGACGTAATAATGTGCCTTTTTCCTTCATTCCTTTCAAGCGCTGAAAAAGCAGTTCCTTTCAAAGCAGTGTTATTGGATTCTGTCCCTCCTGACGTGAAAATGATCTCTTCAGGATGACAATGAAGGACCTGCGCCACCTTCTTTCTCGCCTCTTCTAAAGCTTGATGGGCGTCCTGCCCTTCCTGATGGAGAGAAGACGCATTCCCATACTCTCTATCAAAGAAGGGAAGCATCACCTCCAGTACCCGTGGATCTACAGCACTGGTGGCAGAATGATCCAGATAGACTCTTCTCATATCAATCCCCTCTTCTTCCTGTAATCCTCGATAGCCTTTTTCAGCCCATCTGCTGCCAGATTGGAGCAGTGCATCTTCACGGGAGGCAGTCCTTCCAGAGCATCTGCCACATCCTTCCGGGTAACGCTTTCTGCTTCCTCTAAAGTCTTCCCCTTTGCCAGTTCTGTGACCATCGAGGACGTGGCAATTGCTGCTGCACATCCCATAGTCTCCCATTTGATGTCTTCGATCTTGTCATCTTTTACTTTTATGTAAATGTACATGACATCTCCACATACTGGATTTCCTACCTTACCCACGCCATCCGGATCTTCCATGTGTCCCTGATTGTGGGGATGAGTGAAATGATCGATAACCTTTTGCGAATACATGGTAATCTCCTGCAAATATAACAGTGTTATACTTTAAATACCTTTCGGCTTTCAAAAAGGGTTCACAAAAGAACACATAGAGGAGAATTCAGGATTCGACTCATCTTCACCAGATCCCTGCTGATTCTCTTGTCAGAGTACAGATAGAGGAGATCAGTATTCAGAGGACCTGCCGAAAATCAAGGGCACACCAATCTGCTTTCTCTGTATCTCCATGTAAAGTGATTTCGTTTGTTCCCACGACAGCTTCTCAAATTCTGCCATTCCTTCTATTAAGAAGAAGTCCAGATCCTTCCCACCAGGTTTCTTGGTCACTTGAAGAGTGAAAAAGGGCCTTCCCAGAGATTCTGCGCGCTCCAGATCCTGCCACACTGGATAGGTGTACAGGTCTTCAATAGTGATTCCCACTACAGCAACTGATTCACTCATCAACTGCTCAAAGAAGGTAAGATCCCTCTTTCTGAAGTCGAGAGGTGTATGAATTTCATCAGCCACAAAGTAGCTCTTCAGATAAGATCTGCATGCTCTCTCAGTCTGGGTGTGATAGAGGATAGAAGGCTGGGCCATGTATATTTTGCTCTTGTATGGCGAATCCTCCGGGCCTAGGAATTTTCTGAGGAAGGTTACCATAGTTATACTTGTTGAGCTGCATTTTAAAAGGTTTGGTTCAGATTTCTTGATTGCTTCTTGTTACACGTGTAACACTGATTCTTGACAGTGACAAACCTGATAAAGTACTGGATATCTGAACATACCCAGACCTAGAGGAATACAGCCCAGAAAATTATGAGAAAGAGAAGTATAGCAGCAATCAAGAGAGCAAAGGGTAAGAGTAAACTCTGAAGAACTGCAAGGATAATGGCAAGGGTATCTTTCCATGAAGTGTGATAGTTCTCCTCTTCTTTTTTCATTGCATCACGTTATGCAGTCAACTATTTATTTCTTCTGGAATTTACTGTCTGATGTTACACGTGTAGCATTTCTGTTTAACAATCCTTGAGTTCATGCTCAGATTGCGATTTCAGCAAGGATTTTTGACAATTTCAGAAGATTAGGTTTGTCCTAAAGTAAACAAACCAAACCCTTAAAAAAGTGAAATCAATATGGAGATCTACAGATAATCTAAGAGATCAGAAAGGAGGTATCCAATGTCAGATGTGAAAATATTCTGGGACCCCATGGGGTTTGAGCTCGACAGCTTGGGCGAAAAGAAATACATACGGACCACAGACGGAGACACTCCCTATGTATCTATATCTATTCGAATGCTGAGTATCGATACTCCTGAAGTACACTATCCGGGCAATCTGAAACCTTCTACCCAAGATCAAAACCTGGCCATGCTGGCTGGTTGGATGCAGGAGGGAAAGGCACCTCTTAGTAAGGGATTGGCAGAATATCTGCGGCCAAAACTTGCCACAGGAACTGCAGGCACCCTCCAAGAGAGGCAGGGCGAGACAGCTACCACTGTATTCGAGAATCTGCTCAATGAGAAACTGACAGAGCCTAATGGGAGCAAGCGGAATGTGTTCCTTCGCGCTGCTGATCAGCCCTTTGATCAGTACGGCAGGCTCCTTGCTTACATGGCCCCTTGCTATGATTACAAGGAACTGGCTTCCATGGCATACGGAGAGCGGGCAACCTTCAACCTGCTGATGGTAGAATCAGGGTGGGCTGCTTCATTTCCAATCTATCCGAGCATTCCCAAACATGCTGATCTGGTAATGCTTTGGAAGGCGGCAAAAGATGCGTATAACAACAACAAGGGTGCATGGGCTGACTCCATGATGTTGACCGGCTATGAGTACCGAATGTGTGTGAAGCTGTACAAAGTCACGAAAAGACTAGTAGAGGGAGAAAGTCTTTCCTCAGGAGAGAAATATGGATGGATTGAACGCTTTTGTGCAGACATGACCACAAGGGAGATTTTCTATCCTCAGGATTACTACAAGGTGCTGCCTTACAATCGAATTTTTGTCTGGCCTGGAGATGTTTCAGAAGCTGTTGGAAAGATGAACTTGATGCCACCGGAATGAGTTGTGAGAGGAGATTTATATGACTTCCATGACTTATGGTGATAGTTTCCAGCTACTACCAGTCCTGCCTTGAACCATATTCTGGAATATTTTACAGACGTCTTCCATAGTTCCTTTCCTGTCTCTGCATCAAGGCAGTAAACCCATTCCTTTCCTCGGGCTGCAACTACTCCTTGGCCAACAGAAAGCAACGCATCCCATCCTTTAGAGAGGCTGTATTCCCAGGCAGATTTTCAGGTTTCTCCATGGGATCGAAATAGGAGAGGTTTTCCACAGTAATATAGAGGGCACTATCATCTACCAGTGGATTTAGCCAGTGCAAGGCAGAGAGTTCTCTTTCCCATAAGATGCTTCCAGTGTATGCATCCAGGCATTGGAACCTGTTCTTGTCTGCTGCCAAGTATATTCTTCCGTCCATGACTGTTGGCGTGGATGGGCACTTCAAATGAGCGGGTACTTCCCAGAAAGGTTCTCCTGTTTGAAGATTCAGGCAATACAATGTTTCACAATCGAAGACGTATACCCTCTCTCCCCACACAGCAGGAGAAGAGTAATGAGGTGACTTTATTTGATACTGCCATTTGATTTCTAGATTTCTAGTGATTTCTGCTTCTGTAGAATACGTATGGTAGTTATCATGGCCAATCTGAGGCCAGTCTCCACTTTGTGTATGGTCGCATTGATATGTGAGTAACATACACAAGGATACAAAGGTAATGAGTCTCATCATATTTCCACCTCTCTATAGTGGATCAGCTTGAAATGCTTTTCCCTCACCACTTATACCGACCTCTTGGCCGTCTTCCACTGCGGAATGAATTGTAGTTGCGGAAATCACAAAAATAAGTCTTTTCGTGCTGGCCGGTTCAACGAATCAGCAGAGCTCTCTTGCGAATTATCTTCTTGTGAAAATATTGGCTCATGAGGTGAAAATTCTGAATTAAGCTTTTTCTAGTTCGATCTACTGCTAAAATACTTGACAGGAATGCAATAGTGAACACAACATAGATTATGGAAACAATCCAATTTGATGAACCTTCAAAACATATGATTCTACCATTTTCCTGTCCCACGATCAGTTTACCCTTTGAAAGAGCAATTGCGCCTATTCCACTGCAACCAAGATCATGAAAATCTATTATCTCCCCCGATTGAGCGTTTGCTACATAGAGTTCTCCATTGTCGGTGCCAAAAAACACTTTTCCATCTGCTGTGACTGCTGGAGAAATGATTCTACTTTCAGTCTCTATTTTCCAGATGAG
>CAZFAR010000155.1:0-6600 GCA_964516825.1 uncultured Thermococci archaeon | reverse complement strand
CAAGTAGTAGATAATAGAAGAGGTGATTAGAATGAAATTGACAGGTTGGCCTTTTGAACCCTTGGATGGAGTTCAGCCCTTAGGTGGTGGAGAACCAGGAAACGGTGGATTTCCTGGATAACTACGGCCTATAATCATATTCGTCAATAGAGTTGGTATATCTTTCAACCAACTCTCTTTTTTTCAGAAAACTCAAAATTCTGCGGGATATTTTCTTCCCTTCAAGTGTGAAGGGTAGAAATGTAGAAATCATCAATTTATCATGGAGCCTGTAGAAAATGGTGGAAACAGGGAAGCAGGAAAAAAGATCTATCAAAAGAGAGTCATATTCTGTCTCAACACAATAAGTGGTAGGTTCGTATGCTGACAATCCTTCTGGGAAATACATGGTAATTGTATGTCCGAATCTATCCCGATTTTTTATCCAGTCCATAATTTTATCAGAATATGCATCTGTTGTCCTCAATATTTCCTTGATTGGTGTCCTGAAATTGTTGTAGAGCTTTTGATAAATCTGTTCCATAGAACTATCCCATTCAAAGACTTCATCATGGTAGATGAGGGGAGAAGGAGTATGATTGAATTTGTCAAGGTTGGTCAGTCTTCTTTTTATCACAGACATGGAAGTTTCGAAAGTACAATTCGGTGGAATTGAAATGTGGTAGTCTGATCTTTCCCCTGAGAATATGATGTCGCCTGGTGGAGTTATTTTCTTTGTGGTGACTATCTGAAAATTGGAAAATCCTGTCTGGACAGAATAATACATGATACCGTCTGTATCAGACTGCATTTCCTCATATAGTTGGTGAGGGTCTTCAACAATTAGGAAATGGACATATTCTCTGAAATTTAGAAAAGCTTTTCTGCGGAATATGGGAAGCTTGATAATCTGCTTCTGGATTGCAGCATCCAGCCATAATGCACCTGTCTTGGGATTTACATTGAACTTTCTGGCAAGATCAGCTCTTGGAATCCGCGGATTCTCTACAACGCGTACAAAGATTCTGTATGGATCTACCTTGTAACGCCAGAATGTACGATTCACCACTTCTCACCTGATCCACTATTGACTGTTCCTTTATAAATGTTTTGTAAGATGAAGAATCCACTGTAACTATGGCTCTACATTATTCCATTGAGTTTCATTCTATGGATGGAGCAGTCTTTCATGTAGCACCTTACACTTCAAACCAGATGCAGCACTTCTATGAACTGCATAAGGTGCCTTCATGTGGAAAAGATATACGAAAGCTCACAATGGTTCGGTCCATCGAATGCAGAGATAGAGTTAAGAGCAGCCATCATAAGTAACCTCATGGAATCTGATGATGTTCAGGCTTATAGTCGGAACCGAAAAGAACAATGGACAGCTTTCCTTCTGGTTGGCTGTCTATCTATGCTGTATGCTGAGCTCTTTTCAGGTGCTTCCCGCCTCTGGTTCGTAGATGTGTGGTCAGTACTTGTGACCTTTCCTCTTTACATGGTTCATGTGCTCTTCTTTTTCAATGCAGCTCTGCGGACGAAAAGGAGCTCACTTGTCCATCTTTACTTATGGGGTACTTTATTTGGAATGTATGAATCCTGGATAACCCAGGTCTTATGGGTTGGCTACACTGCTCAGGATTCCGTGATCAGAACATTTTTCGGGATTGGAATTGGAGAATTTCTGGCATTGGTCTTTTTCTGGCATCCTGTACTCTCATTTGTACTTCCTTTGATTATCTTCCAATTACTGGCCTTATCAGGTTCGTCAGAGACTGCAAATAAAGTGCTACCAAGCCACATGCCCTTCCTGGTGAAAACGAAGACCAGTATGGGATATCTTGTTGTTCTCTACGTGGTGGGTTCTGTCTTCATGGCTGCCAATTACCAGGGAGATATCTTTCTCGTTTTGACAGTCCTGGGAGGTACCTATGGATTGATCTACTTGCTGTTCAGAAAGGCCCGCAGTTACAACTTCTCTGTTTATTCACTTCGCGTTGGGAACTTGGGAATGAAAATAATTGTAATCTACCTGATACTGTTGTATGCAGTGATGTTTTTCGGGTACGGGTATGGTCACGGAAGAATACCTGGCCCTCTGCCAGTGATAACCACCCTCATCCTATATGGCATATTCATCTTGGTCGTTATGTCCTCACATCCTTCTGAAGAATCTCTGGAGATCCCTCCAGCACTGATTGCCAAACGCATGAAACTATCAGATTACAAACACATGGTATATTTCAATTTCCTCCTGGCATCTGCAGTTTGCATAGTATACATCTTTGTGCCCTTTCTTGTCAGGGTCGTTGTAGTGTTCTTTTACATAGCCATCTGTGTAATAGGAGTCTACATCTTCTGTAAGGGGATTTCACTGAGGAATAAACAAACATTGGAGTTCTTGCAGAGCCGTTACAGAAGTCTGAATAATTGATTACCTGTTGAAATCCCTATTATCTTCCCACTTTTCAGCCATCCTCGTGTTGTACTCTTCAGATTGTCCTCGTGGAATGCTCAATGTGACCCATTCTTCTGATGCAAAATGCTTTGCAAGCATGACGATCTGCCCCACATGGTATGCGTAATGGATAATCTGGCGATTGATAGCGTCGGCGACAGTATAGGGCCTTCCTCGGATTCGCACCTTCAAATCCAGATCCTGTGGACGTAACGAGTTAATCGTATTGAACAAAATGCTCCATCCCGCTTCCCAACCTTTCATGATTTCAGATCGTGATGTTCCAGGACGAATCTCGAACTCAGCATCTCTGTGCCGGTCGGATTTTTCCCCGTCAGATTCCAGAAAATCAGTCCATCGAGAACGGAGGTTTCCACTTATGTGCTTTACCAGAATAGCAATACTGTTGTCCAAGGGGTCTAGAACAGCAAAGAAGTGCTCGTCAGACACTTGATCGAAAGCTTTTTCTCCCAGTTCCTTCAGGTTCTGGAAGTTAACCAGCACACATTTCAAATACTCTTTCTTGAAATCATTCATGTTCCTCACCGCAGGAAAAGGTATCATCATGTTTATCCAATACAGTGTTGTATCTGATCCCAACACTATTATTCAGCCTTCTTAATCCAGTATATTTTCTCTTAATAAATGTTACACCTGTAACAAAATCAAACCAGTAGTACTCCCGGCTAACAGCAAATTGAAGAACTTCCAGAATCAATGGACTCATTTCTGATGGAGCGTATTCAGGAAGACCAGTTCAACCTATACAGTCGTATACGTACAATTGCGGTACACCATGCCATATCCGTAGTTCATGAGTTGGTCCAGAATTTCGAGCTCCTGTCTCAATGTTTCATCTCCTATTTCACCCATTTCCTTTTCAAAATATTCTCTGAACTCTACAAATAATGCCCTGTAACCTTCAGAAACAAGCAGCGGCACAGATTGCCTCTCCCATTCTCCCAGTTCTACCACACATATGACAATTCCCTCTTCTGCAGTGACTGAGGGTTCAACGCTAATACCTTCCAAATAGCTCTTCCCCTCATCGGTGGCCCAGTTTCTCATTAAATTCGGGGACAGCTGGAGCAATAATATGCCTTCTATCAGAGTAGCTCGAAAAGTCGGATTTGAAAAAATAATGGACTACTCTGTGTACTTCGGGTCGTTTGACGAGATTGCTTTCTTAGAAATTTGTCCAAATCTTCCAAATCCTTGATAGCTTGAGGTGAGAAAGATATAGAATAAGACATCTCAATCTTCCAAGAATCTCTTCTTGACTTCTTCAAAAGGAATTCTTTTTCCTTGAGAGAATTCCTGCAAAGAAATAGTGATCCTCCTCAGAAGGTCCTGATCCATAAGGACCTCCAGAGTCTCTAAGAGCTCTTCATACTCTTCTTTAGGGATGGTAACAGTTTCAGATGGCATAATAAAATGACAAAAGACATGCTATTAAGTCTATCGGTTAGACCAACTGGGGGCAAGAAACTGGGGGCCTTGGTTCGATCTCTGAATATCCGTCAGTTAAGTCTACACAAATCATGAAAGACCTAACACTTATAAGAGAGGAGATTCCTCCCAGCATGGGTGATAGCTTTGAAAGCAATATGGATAGCAGCTTTCCTGCTCGTGTCCTTGGTTCCTGCTCAATGCGGACATCCCCGCATCCTCATCGATACAGGACACGGAGGATACCCTCTGAACGAGGGGAGGCTTTCTGAATTCCGCGATTTTGCTCGTGGAAAAGGATTCTCTGTGGATTCCGAGAAGATAGCGGCAGTGAACCTGCATGAATACTGTCTCGTTCTATCGGCAAATCCAGACAGTGCATTCTCTGCAGAAGAATGCAGTGTACTTAGAGACTACCTTGTACAGGGAGGCACATTCTTTCTCACTGGAGCAGGGGACTTCGAGAACAGAGATCGTTCAGATATTACCAACCCTCTGCTAGAAGCATTAGGGTCGGAAATCAGGTTCAACGACGACCAGCTTGAAGACAAAATCAACAGTGGAAAATCCTACATACCACTCTTCGAGGCATGGAGACCCCATCCATTGACTCAGAATCTCCCTCCCATCAGCCTGTACAGTCCAGAATCAGTAATTCCCGGAGAAGATGGATATCCTCTCTTACAGGGAAACAGTACGACGAAAAGTGAGGACACAGACGGATTCATGGTAGCAAGAGTGCAGAATCCGGTGACACTCCTTGCAGTACAGAGAATTGGCAAAGGAGATCTTCTCGTAGGGGGCTCCTGGGGATTTGTTTCTGGGTTAACGTATACAGGACACCATGAATTTGCAGAAAAGCTGCTCTGGTATGTATCACAGAGGAGGACTACCATTCCCTTCTATAGAGAAGCATTCCATGGAGCATCGATTGTCGTAGGAGAAAGGTGCAGACCAGAAGTAGACAGAAAAGCAGCAGAAATTCTTTCAGAACTTCTTCACGGAGAAATCCTCTCTCAGGGACTACCCACTGTCATTATCGGAGGACCTTGCGTCAATCCCCTTCTTGCTGAGATCAATTCCTATCTTCCCATCAGATTCGGAAAAGATCATGACTGGTACATCATGAGAGATGGTCAGAAATTCCGTGGACAGGAATACGGCATCATTTGTGTCGTTACTGTTAAAGGACGCGAAATTCTGGTGGTGGCAGGACTTGGGGGTACAGGTACTGCAGGAGCTGTCAAAGTGCTGGAAAATATAGAGAAATACACGCTACGGCTTACGTACAACAGTTACGGCGAGGCGGTCTTGATCAAAGTTTCAGGGGATCCAAATCTAAATGGGGTGAAAGAAGACTCAGAAACATGGGAAATTTCCATTCTATAATCTCTTTTCCTTCTTTTTTTCTTTTTTTCATTTTTCTTTTTTTGGAATTTCAGTACGATTTTCCTCATAATTGCCTGCAACGTTTTTCAACCTGAAAACCAAGTGTTGAAGGGAGAAAAGACCACATGAGCCTACCTCTACAGAATAAGAAAGTCATGATCAGAAAATCCAAGAGAGATTTTCAAGACATAATTACGAATCTCTCCAAGTACCAGGAACCTGCAATACAATCAATAGAAGGAAATACTGTCCCACCTCCAAAAGAGGAGACTCAAATGCCAAAAGATAGGGTAACCCTTCAGACCGAAAAGCTTTTAATGGCCTTACCAAAAGAACGAGAAGAGGAGGTTTATCGAAATGGCTGACAATGTGGTCTACGTGGGAAATAAAGCGCCCATGAACTATGTGCTGGCTGTGATAACACTGTTCAACGAAGGGAACAAGACTGTAGTATTAAAAGCACGTGGAAGAGCGATTTCCACAGCTGTAGATGTGTCTGAACTCACCAGGAATAGATTCCTTTCTGAGTTGAAAGTGAAGGAGATCAAGATCGGCACTGAAGAGCTCCCTCGCAGAGAAGGTGGAAGAATCAACACTTCTACCATTGAGATCACCCTCTCAAAGTAGAGGAGGAAATGCATGAAGGCACCAATATGTGAAATATGTCTGAAGAGTGGCATACTGTGCTTAGGCTGTGAAGAAAAGCTGAAAAGAGGCGTTCTAACTGATCTGGACGTGAGAATATCCAAACTCCTGTACGAGCTGGAGCAGGAGCATCACATCAGGGACATCACGTTTGTCAGAGCAGTGGAATCGAGATCTCTAATCGTGATCATCGTTGGGGAAGGTGACATCGGCAATCTCATTGGTAAGGGTGGGAAAACAGTGAAGTTTCTGCAGAGGTCCTTGAAGAAGAAGATTCGCATCATCGAAGATACAGCTGACAAGAAGAAGATCGTTCAAGATCTGCTGCATCCAGCCAGAGTTCTGGGGATGAACATATTGTATCTGCCTTCGGGAGAAAAGATACACAAGGTGAGAGTGTCCAGGGAGGATGAAAGGAAGATCCCAACAAGTGTGCAGTCTGCAGAAGAAACCATTTCCAAATTGACTGGTTTGGACATTCAGATAGCCTTTGATTAAGGTTTTGTTTTCTGTCATATCCTCTCTTGTTACACGTGTAACATCTATACCACATGAATCTGAAGATATAGTGGGTGATATCATGATGGCGCGAAGGGTTTTGTACGCAGGGAAAGTGTTTCAGACTCAGTGGAAGCCACTAAAAGAGATAGAAAAGGTTCAGTTGAAGAGGTTAAAAT
>CAZFAR010000154.1:0-6626 GCA_964516825.1 uncultured Thermococci archaeon | reverse complement strand
TCATGCAGTAGTTCTTGATATGGGTATTTATAAACATTCCGGTCTACTGGTTACACGTGTAACATGACGGATTGATCTTCTCAAAATGCTCTTGATTTTGATGTTACAGGTGTAACATTGAATGAATTCACGGGCTGTAGAATATTGTGTGCATCCCATTTCAGACAGAAGATTGGATAAATATTTATATGACCTAGCGAGGTGAAGACCATGAACCGAAGACAATGGTATGAAGATAATACAGTACGACTCGGAAAGGTTCTTACTCGTTCTCGGTTGACCCCAAACCAGTTAACCTTACTATCTCTGGTACCTGCCGTCCTCAGCGGGTACTTCTACTCCTGCAGCAGGGAAATTGTGGGTGCCTCATTCCTCGTCTTAACCGTCTTTTTTGATGTCTTTGATGGATCATTGGCCAGAGCCCTTGACAGGAAAACTGACTTTGGAGCAATCCTGGACCCAACAGTGGATCGGTACTGTGAATTCATAGCTCTCTTTGGCATCATGATTGGTGGATTGGCAGAAAGCTGGATCGTCTACTTCTGCTTTTCAGGCATGATTGCAGCCTCCTACGTGAGAGCAAAGATTGAATCAAAGGGCGTACCTGCCATGAGTGTTGGTCTAATGGAACGAATACAGAAGGTTGCTGTCATCTTCATAGGATCGCTCTTAATATCTTTTTACAGGAACAGCCTGAATATTGCTCTGTTTGCCGTGGGATTTCTGTCTTTTGTTACCTCTGTACAGAGACTTCTCTATGCCCGGAGAGAGCTTTCATGATTGCAGGTATTGGAAATCCAGTTTACGATATGATAAAAACACCTTTAATAGAAACCAGAGAGAGAATTCTGTCTGGATGTTCTACTAATGCCTGCATCGTGTCTGCCGAGCTGAAGAATGAAGCCTTATTACTGGGATGCATAGGAGAAGATTTCAGGAAACAAACTGAAGAAGTTCTCTCCCAGTTCGGGGTAAACACCTTCTTGTATCCTTCGCGTGAAACAGGGGGATTCTCTCTGAAATACGACAATGGGAACCGAGAATTGAAAGTACTGGGGAAAGCAGATCCCATTACAGAAGTGCCGGAAGAGGTTTTTTCCTGTGATGTTATCCTTCTGGGACCCATACTCCAGGAGATCAGCCCCTCGCTGGTGAAAATGCTCTCTGAGAAATGCAGGTCACTACTGTTCTGCGATCCTCAGGGATTTTTGAGAGATGTTAGAGATCATACAATTTTTCATGTATTCCCTCATTTCCTGAAGGAGATTCTCCCCTTATTTGATATTGTAAAACCAAATGAACCAGAAGCCTTCATCATGACAGGGAAATACGCCTCAGAGCATCCGGAATGTGTCATGGAAACTCTCTACAGTTACGGCCCCTCTCTGTGTATTGTTACTCTGGCAGAAAAAGGTTCATTAATCTACGATGGTTCAGAATTGATAGAGATTCCAGCTTTCAAAACAGAAGCCAAGGATCCTACCGGATCTGGAGACACCTATGCTGCAGGATTCATAACAGAGTATATGCGCTCGAAAGATCTGTACGAATCCGGCCTGTTCGCTTCCTGTACTGCTTCTTTTTGGGTTGAAGGGATAGGTCCCTACATTGAAATCAGGGAAGAAAGAGTGAGAGAAAGAGTGGAGCTCTTAAAACAGGGTTGAGCCTGTAAAGGTAAACTTTCTCAGATGCAGAGCAGGAGCACAAATGGAGGCCTTTATGTGCTCTATTCTTGCCATTCCCCATTGATTGGATATGCCTTCCACTTCGGAGAGAGCTTCCAGAATGTTCTGCGTGAACCGCAAGTTCTTTAATCCTTTGACAATTTCCCCATTTTCTATGAGGAAAGTACCATCTCTGGTCATTCCCGTGATCACTGTTTTTAACCGATGCATGGGATTGGTGTAGTGGAATCGTGTAACCAGAATCCCTTTTTCGCACTGAGATACGAGATCATCCAGAGAGTACGCACCTTTTCCCAGAAACAGGTTGGCAGGAATCGGACCCATGGGGCCAGGAGCATCTATTGCGTGTCCTGTACTCTTCTTTCCCTCTCTGTGAGCATAGAAGGAGTCGTATACCACGCCCTGTACCACTCCCTTTGTCATGATATCCACTTTCTGTTTTCCCACTCCTTCGATGTCAAAAGGGGTGGGGAATCCCTCCTCTTCTGCACCGTCATCCCAGAATGAAACCTTCTCATCTGCAAGCATGTCTCCAAGATGGCCCGAAAAAGCACTCCTTCCCTCCTGGTATGCCTGAGCGCCAAAGGTCATGAATGCTAAGTATCCTGTCATCTCACAGACAGCCTGCTCTTCAAGGATCACAGGGTGCACTCCCGGAGGGACCTGTTCCGTTTTCCTGCAGGCTAAAGCTTTTTCACAAGACCTCTGAGTGAGGTTTTCAAAGTTTAGCATCTTGTGGTTTCGGGAAAAGCGCTGTGCCAGCCCTGTTCCTTCTTCTACAAAGGTTGAAATCTTGAAGGAGGAGATAGTTCCTTTGAAGTAGGATTCTATCCCCAGAGAATTCATCACTGCCATTTCTTCTGTTCCTGTATAGTATGTTCCAGAAACTGTTTCTATTCCTCTCTCTTCTGCCTGTTCTATAGCTGCTTTGACCATTGAAGCGCGCTCTTCAGGTTGTACCTCTGCTGTTTCTCTGAAGAATCCTTTCACTGGAGGAGGAGCAACAGGGGAAGGCAGAGAAACAAAATCTGGAATTTCTTCCTGAGCTCTGGCTATCTTTTCTGCTCTTCTGACAACTTCTGCTACAGATTCTGGATCCAGCTGATTTGTTTTTGCCTTTCCAACCTTCTTTCCGAAAACTACCCTCACTGTCAATTCTGCATTATCTTCTGCCAGATTCTGGTGGATGTACGAATTGGCAAACCTGGTCAATCCCCAGGATATGCCGGAAAAGGAGGCCTCGCATTGATCTCCTTCAGACAGCTTCAATATATTCTCCAGCGTGGATAATATTTCTTCCTTGTTCATTAACCCACCCCCACCTGTATATTCCTGAAGCGTGCAGGTGCTGCTCCATGTCCCACAAACATGGTCTGGGAGGGTTCTCCCTTTCCACAGTTGGGAAGACCCCACAAGTACCAGTCCTTTCCAACTGCATCACAGGATCCCCAGAACTCAGGAGTCAGAGCAGTATAGCTGGGATTCTTCACCATTCCATTCAGTTCACCATTCTCAATCATGTACCCTATTTCACATCCGAACTGGAAGTTGATCCTTTTGTCATCAATACTCCAGCTTCGATTGGTCTCCATGTAGACCCCTTCTTTGACATCTTCCAGGAGCTCCTCAAGAGTGTAGTCACCTGGCATCAGATTGATATTGGTCATGCGAATCAAGGGCATGAAGTTGAAACCTGTGGCCCGCATGGCTCCATTGCTTTGTTCTCCAAGCTGGAAAGCAGTTTCTCTTGACGTTAAATATCCTGAGAATATCCCCTTGTCTATTAGAACAGTTCTGCATGCTTTAACGCCTTCGTCATCATACCCGAAGGTACCCAATCCCTTTGGAACAGTAGAATCTGCCACAATGGTCACCTGTGGAGATCCATAGACAAAATTCCCCTTTTTCTCCAGTGTCAGAAAACTTGTCCCTGCATAGCTGGCTTCATACCCCAGTGCTCGATCCAGTTCAGTGGGATGGCCGCATGACTCATGCACCTGCAGTGCCAGCTGGGAAGACTCAAGAACAATGTCCTTTTTTTCTGATGGACAGTTGGGAGCATCCACCAGTGCACCCGATTCTTCAGCTATCCTGTGGCAGTTATCGTGAAAATGCAGCGACTCGATGAACTCGTACCCCTCCTGGGAAAAATCCCCTTCAAAAGAAGATGGATATGATCTTTTCTGCATTTCACCGTTCTTGACCGAAACGGCAGCAATTCCTCCACCGCAGTACACAATTTTCTGATGGATTTGAGCCCCTTCTGAGCTGTAAAACCACTTCTCCTGTTTCCGGGCTATCATAACACCCTGGGACACCTTCACGTCCTCAGGTTCCAGTAATGCTTTCCCGCAGTCTAGTAACAGAGAAATCTTCTCTTCAATCGGGACCTTGAAAGGATCTTTTTTCACTGCAGGTTCCCAGGAATCAGTATAGGACTCCAGTTCTGCCAGAGAAATTTCCTTTTTTTTGGCCAAAGCACTTGCCCTGGCAACCTTCACTGCCTTTGAAGCTGCTTCATCCGGTTTCTGGCCTGCAGCAAATCCCCAAGCACCATCATACAGGACTCGCACACCATATCCCTGGTCCAGCTTGGATGAAACCCTTTCAGGACTCACACCCCTTACAAGGATCTCTTCTTCTTGGTTGATCACGAACCTGACGTCACAGTAAGAAGCACCCTTCTGGAGCGCACCCTCCAAGACACGTTCTAGATTCTCCATGACAATCACTATCCTTTCAATTTGCGTATGAATGAAAAGATTCTCTCTCTGAATTCTTCATTCTCCTCCATACGCAGCAAGATCAGGAACAATTCCAGCTTCTTGAGCATTATGATATCCAGGGGCTCGTCAATTTCCTCATACTCCCTGTAGAGCTCAGAACGTAGTGCTGCCAGGAATCTGCGGCCTTCAGTAACTACGTCCTTGGTTATTTTGATTCTGGCTCCCATTTTTTCCATTAAGTGGTAGAGCTGTTCCATTCGTTTGGCAGAATAGGTTTCCAGAATTCTGGACGTTTCTTCAGTCTCGGGAGCCAGTACGAAAAAATGAGCAGTCCGGGAGTACACCTTCTCTGGAATGTGATACGTTTTCTTCTCGCCTCGTACCTCAACGAACCCTGCTTCCTCAAGCTTGTTCATGTGCCGATAAATAGTAGACTGATCCTTCTGCAGTATGTCTGCAATTTGAGAGACAGTTAGATCATTGAATCTCAGAAGTGAGAGAATATTTCTTCTTGTCTCGTCAACTACTACTTTTATTTTTTCAGGATCTTTCAAAACAAGGGTTTCTGCTCTCTTCATAGCGGGTGATAAACTGTAGAGTATTTAAAGGTATTGATGTACAGAGATACATAGATGTGCTAGGACACCCTCTGCTAGTTCAACGGATTATGATATTGCGATTCATAGAGAAATTACTTATATCTGCTGCAGGGTTCCCAGTTTCTTCTTTTTAGTTCGTTTTCGGTTCCTATGAGCTTTTCTTTTGGAAATATTTATAAATGCAGCCTGAAACAAGGCTGCATGCAGCATAGATTCAGAGAAGCACAAGAACTCTCCTTCTTGAGGGCAGTTATCATTAAGACATACTTCCACCGTTTCTGCAGTCTACGGGCATGAGCAGAGTGTACATTATGAGAGTCCAAGAAAAGGAACCATTAGTTTTGCAGACAAGACAGTTCCTGGAATCTTTGAATTTAGAGACTATTTTCACTCGAAAAAAGAGAGTCCTGATCAAGCCCAACTTCTCAGGTGAAGGAGGAAACACTGATCCCGATGTCGTCAAAGGGATTGCAGACGCTGTGAGCCATCTAGGGCTGGAAGTTGTTGTCGGCGAGTCTTCCATCATTGGTCAGGATACAGAAGTGGTCTTTGATCAGTTGCGTATCAGAGATATTCTGGATGTAGAAGTGATTGATTTCAAGAAAAACCCCTTCAAGAAGGTGGAAATTTCTGGAAAGGCAATTGACTATGTACTGGTGGCAGAAGAAGCTCTCCAGTGTGATGCACTGATCAGTGTTGCCAGTCTCAAGACATTAAATGCGACGACAGTCAGCCTGTGCATAAAAAACCTGAAAGGATTACTCCCTGATACAGAAAAGCTGAGATTTCACCATGTGGGGGTCTCGCAGGCAATCGTGGATTTGTACAGAAGGTTCAAGCCAGACCTTTGTGTCATCGATGCAGTGACAGGATATGAGATGGGAAACCCTGTACAGGTCAACCGACTGATTGCAGGAACAGATGCAGTGGCAACAGACGTTGTAGGGGCACAGATGATGGGGTTTGACCCTTTTTTAATCAATGCGGGATATCCTTCATATTCTTACATAGGCAGGGCAGTAGCCCAGAAGTTGGGTGATGGAGCTCCAGACATTGTAGGGGACTTTTGCTGTATCCCCTTTAATGGGCCCCCTCGCTCTCTTAACGAAATTGTTATACCAAAGTCAATTGCAGTCGTGGACGGTAGTCCCTGTTCTGCTTGTACAGGAATCTTGAATTTGGCACTGAAAAGGATATGTGAAAATCATCGATCTCCCTTGACCATTTGCGTTGGGCCCTACATCTCTCATGAGGTGCCCAATGCTGTCTACATGGGGAACTGCCTGAAACAGTTTTCAGGTATTCATGCTGAGGGTTGCCCACCGAATTCGAGGCTGGACCTGTTGCCAGCACTGGAACATTGCATGAAGGCATGAAGAATACACAGCATTTGCAGGATATGACCTTTGAATTTACCCAAGACTGTAACGGATTTTTCGATATATGATACAGAAACTGCACAAGGATTATCAGAGCTACCAGAAAGATATTGTACATGATCTGCATAGTTATATTGATTCTAAAGAGTTCTAACCGAATTTTCTTTATTTGTTCCTTATTCTTTTATTTTATTTGTTTCCTAAGTTCTATTTATCTTGAAATTCTTTCTATCAGTC
>CAZFAR010000153.1:5370-6645 GCA_964516825.1 uncultured Thermococci archaeon | reverse complement strand
AGGATCGATCGATTTGGCAATATCCAGATAAATGTTGAGGCAGACAGGATTTCCCCGGAAAGAGTGAGAATAGAGATTAAGGGAAATCGGTTTGTGCTCCCTTATGTGAAGACCTTTGGAGAAGTGGATCCGGGAGAGCTCTTAATATACAGGGATTCAGATGGTCTTCTCACTATTTCGCAGAATCGGGGGAATGCTGCTCAGTTCCTGAATGTTGAAAAGAAGGCAGACATTGTACTCTTCAAGAAATGATTTTTCTCGCCAGATATCATTGGTGTTACACGTGTAACATCCTGGCAATTGACAATTCTCTGAACAGAAACCTTTAAAACCAGGAAGAAAACTCAGTTCATGAATACTATTGACATTGTTGACGCTCACGCTCATCTTGCCATGCCTGGTAATCTGTTTGAAAATCATGAAGCTTCGCCAGAGGATTTGATTCTACAGATGGATATAGCCTCAGTGGACATGGCTGTTATCCTGGCAGTAGCTTCAGAAAAGGGAAATCTAAAGGCAACAAGAAAGTACAATGATTTCATTGCAGATACAGTGAAAAGGTTTTCTGATCGATTCATTGGATTTGGCTCTGTTCATCCTGAAGATGGAAGGAAGGCAGTAGAAGAACTGGATCGATTCCCTGATTTGGGGTTGAAAGGGGTCAAATTGCATCCTGTACTGCAGAACTTCCACTGCAACAGTGAAGGGATGAACCTGATTGCAGAAAAATGTGAGGATTTGGCTATTCCTGTGCTGATTCATTCGCATTTTCTGTATGATGCTTCTGAATCTGAGGGACTGTACAGGCTGACAGTGAAGAACGAAGAAACAGCGTTCATACTAGCCCACATGGGGGGCCATACCTTTCTGGATTTGTACAGTCATGTGGAGAGAAGGCGGTCTGGTAGGGATAATGTCTACTTTGATATAAGTTCTGTGGCGGTCATGTTCAGGAGAAGTCCCTATACGAGCCACATTGCCTGGTTGATCCAGCAAATGGGGGCTGATAGGGTCGTATTTGGGTCGAACTATCCGAAGTATCATATGGTGGATGCACTGATAGCTTTTGATGAGCTTGGATTGCCTTTCAAGGAGTCACAGCAGGTCTTGGGGAAAACTATTGCAGAACTGCTGAAATTGTAAAGCTCTTTGTCAAATCCTCAGATCGTTGACCTCTTTTCTTCAGTTATAATTATTACTTAATTACTGGCTTGTATTAGTCCTTTCTCGACCATCGGACAATTCTGAGACATTATTCTGCCTTGTTACACGTGT
>CAZFAR010000153.1:0-5270 GCA_964516825.1 uncultured Thermococci archaeon | reverse complement strand
TCCTTTCTCGACCATCGGACAATTCTGAGACATTATTCTGCCTTGTTACACGTGTAACATGATGAATATCCAGCAATTGATGACCATTAGATGAAAAACCTTAAAAAGGATGAATTCTTAATAAACTCATGAAATGCAAAATTTTCATCATCCTCGTAATAATCATGCTCCTCTCAAGCGTGCCTGCCCTCCCCCAGGAACAGCCAAAGGCGCCCAGAGTGACAGTAACCCCTCGCCACAAGATCGTCCATCCTGGTGATACAGTATCCTTCACAGTTGAAGTGGAGCGTGTCTCAGGAGGAACCACAGTCTGTGAGGGAAAAGTGTACATTGATCTCGCCCATCCCTCTGGCAGAGGTCTGGAATACATTACACTGATTCAGTGGGAGTCAGAAAAGTTCTCTCTCCATGAAATAGGAGAATCTCGTGAATTTGAATTCATTATCAGGTTCAGGGCTGATGCTCCAGAAGGCAGATACGTCGTCCCCATCACAGTAAAGGGAGAGGTAAAAGCCTGTCCTGATGCAATTCCCTTTGAAGTGACAGAATTCATCACCTTTGAGGTGTTGAAAGAGCCTTCAAACGTGGGCATGAAAGCGTGGTTTGCAAATCCCTGTAATGTCTGTGTCATTCCTGACAATACGGGGAGGGCTCAGCCTGGTACTACCTTCAACTATCCCCACCGCATCTGCAATCTCGGAACGCAGCAGGATACATTCACAGTAGAGGCAGAATCCAGTTCAGGATGGGAAATTACCATATACTGGGACCAGAACAACAACAAGGTACTTGATGCTGGAGAAACACGGGTAGTAAAATCCACTGATTTACTAGCTCCTGGTGAGTGCTATCCCTTAATACTTGCATTGCAGATCCCGAAAACTGCAAAAGAGGGTGATACAGATACTACTATAATTACTGCCCGTTCTACATCCAAGGAATGCAGCGATTTTGCCACTGATACCACCACCATTACTACAGGTACTCCTCGGACCACTCCCGGTCTTTTTGAATGTGCTGAATTCGAGGCTGATACCTTCGTTCTGCAGATGGGTTCCTGCTACATTAACTACTGCGTCCCGTACAAGATCCCGGTTCTCATGAGAGCTAAGGTCACAAATTTCGGTCCTACAGAGATTTCAAATGTCAAGATCGTTGTAGAACCGCAGAATTTCACCATATCAGGATTATCTGCCCAGTACTTTGTGGCAGACAAGATGGTAGCAGAGGATGAAAGAACAGTGGACATGGAAGGGTATTTCACATCCTTGCCTCCACTGGGAAGCTACATCATCAATGTCACCTTATACTACACGGATAAATACGGAGATCAGCAGACATTATCTGAACAATTGGTTGTGAAAATGGAAGATACTGCCAAGAACTTCTTTGATCAGGGAGAAATAGCCTTCAAGAGTGGCGATTATGATACTGCTCTGGAAAGATTCAATCAGGCCAAGGAGATGTATTTGAGTGGGAATTTTGATGTCATGGTCATAGAGACTAACAGGTACATCAAATTGATCAAAGCATCTCAATACTTTGATGATGCTATGCGGTATCTGGCTGCAGGAGACATAGATAAAGCAATGGAACTCTTGATCCTGGCAAAGCAGCTGTATGAGGAACTCGAAGAACAGAGGACAGTCATTCTGATTGAGAAAATCATGGAAAGGGAGCCTCCAGAAGGAGAATCTGGCTCAACAGTAATCAGAATCACCCACGGGACACAGGGATTGACCTGGATTGATATCTTCCTAATTGCAGTAATTTGTGGACTGGTCGTGTACATTTTCATGAGGCGTCCCAAATGAGGGTCATCCTCATTCTTCTCCTTCTTCTCTTGCAGGAAGCAGAACCTGAAATCACAGTAGATGTGGGAACAGTAGAACCAAACCAAGTGGCTGTGATTTGGATCACTGTTAAGAATCCTAATACTGCAGAATTATTGTGGAGAAATACAGTGAGAATTGAAGAAGCCCATTTTTATTTCGTGCCGCTGCAGAAAGAGTATGCATTATCCCATGAGATCAGACCAGGACAGACTGACATTGGTGAGCTCACCTTCCAGGTGAAGAAAGAGGCAGAAGCAGGGGTGTACCCCATTGTGATCTCCCTGAGTGGAGGGGTCGGCTCTTGTGAGGAAGGATGTATCCCCTATTTTATCGAAAAAGAGATCTTAATAAAGGTCAGACGAGAGGAGCCTTCACTTGAAGTGTCTCATGCTATCAGCGGCACCCACATCGTTATTAAGCTCACGAATACAGGGACAGGGGAGGCTTACAATGTCATGTGCGAGGAAGTTTCTGTAGGCTTAATAAAACCAGGGGAAAGCAGGGAAGTCACTCTTGACAAGAGAAGTACATTCACCATAACCTATGAAGATGAATACGGAAAAGAATTCAGCCAGCCCTTCAGGATATCAGAAGAGAAACAGGAGTCTTCTGCCCAGTCGGTTCTCTTCGTGATAGGCATTTTCCTGGCATACCTTCTTAAGAGAAGCACACAGTAAGAGTCATGGTTGGTATATCTTCTCTGTGCATGCTGCACTACTCTCTCGAGATAATGCTGGAAACTGTCGAGGACGTCTTCTCCCATGTTGAAATCATTTGCGAAGGAAACCACTGTAACCTTGAAGTCCTGCATTCCTGCAATTTCGAAGTAACCTTCCATGCACCTTTTTCTGATCTGAATCTAGCCTCCCTGAATGAAGCAGTCCTGAAAGAATCTCTGAAGCAGATTTCGGAAAACATTGAGATGGCGGCGAAATACAATGCTGAGGTTGTGTGCATCCATCCTGGCCACTACTCTCCCCTGAGTATCCATTTCAAAGAGAAAGCTCATGCTACCCACATTCATGCTTTAAAGGAATTGTCAAAGAAAGCAGAAGAGTACAGCATCTCTCTGGGCATTGAAAACATGCCCTATTTTCCTATTCTGTGTGGAAGAACTCCTGAAGAAATCAGGGAAATCCTCGAAAAGGTGAACTCACCTCATCTGGGATTCACCTTCGATGTGGGCCACGCAAATATCACAGGAAATGTGCATCAGTTTCTGGCTTTAAAGGACGAAATAGTGACAGTTCACCTGCATGACAATTCCGGGGATAGAGATACCCACCAGGCCTTAGGAGAGGGGACAGTACCTTCTGATATTTATAGAACACTTGAACAGAAGAAATCGACTATTGAAGTATACACCTATGCAGACGCAGTGAAGAGTCTTCAATTTCTGAAGAAGCTAACGTGACCTTACATATTTATCATATAAAGACTTTGCTTCTTTTTCATCATTTGTTCCCTTGACAATAGTTCTGCCGTCAGGAAAGATGCTGAGAGTGTACTGCCCTGAAGAGAAGAAGAGCACAAAAGGTGTCATTTTCACCTCACCTAAAGGTGCTAACGTTGAAGCCAGCTCTTTTAGAGAGATAGACTTCTTCTTTGAAGGGTTTATCTGAACTGCATCCCTTCCACATAAGACAGTTACGTCCCTTGGAGTATCCAGAAATTCATACTCATGATTAACGCAGCAGGGACAGTCTTCTCTTTGGGAGACCTCAACGTTTCTGAAGTCTCTTTCCCATACATCAATAACAGTGAGACAGGAAACCAGAGGTTCACCTACCAGAAACTTTATTGCTTCTGTCGACTCTAGGGAGCCTACAACACTGGGGAGGGTATTGATGATGCCCACAGTATCACAGGAGGGCAGGCTCCCAGGAGTTGGGATCCGGGGAAGCAGGCAGCGAAGACAGGGACCTTCCGGAAGGATGTTCATTGTCAATCCATGGACAGATACGCAGGCTCCATATATCCAGGGGATTCTATTCTTGATGCAGGCATCGTTCAAAAGGTAACGAATGTCCAAATTATCTGTTCCATCCAGAACAATGTCTTTCCCTTTGATGAATCCTTCTACATTATCCTGATTGACATCCTCTACGATGCCCTTGATTCTGATTCCCGAGTTGATCTCTCTCAGCTTCTCCTCTGCAGCCCGGGCCTTTGGAATTCCCAAATCAGATTCAGAAAACAAGTGCTGCCTCTGCAGATTGTCTAATTCCAGAAAATCTCTGTCCACAATA
Source organism: uncultured Thermococci archaeon (assembly GCA_964516825.1). Taxonomy (GTDB): domain Archaea; phylum Methanobacteriota_B; class Thermococci; order Methanofastidiosales; family SZ-28-30; genus SZ-28-30. Next base: position 1,186 of record CAZFAR010000153.1, on the reverse strand, counting down.
AGGATTTCTCCAACTCCTGCCCTGGCCAGATGCTCTGCAATGGTTGAACCCAGAGCACCGCACCCGATCACTGTTACGTTTGCCTTCTTGAGACGTTCTTGACCTTCTTCTCCTATCTGGGAAAGAATTACCTGTCTCGAATAGCGATCCATATGATACTGAATGTTCCAACGAATATAAGGGTTATGTGCCATGCTGCTACACCAGAAGAAAAAACAATAGTTAAGGCAAGACTCAATAAACAGAATACAAGATTCGTATGGTAATATGTCGAGTAAGAATCTAGATGAACTTCTTTGATTTTAAGAAGGTGACAAAGCAGCTCTTCCCGCAGAAATATAATCGAGACAAATGCTTCTCATCGCGCCATCCCTCCAGAACGATCCTGTTCCTGTCCTTTATGTCAAATTCTCTCCCACAGTTGTCACATTTTTTGAACTTCTTATTCATGGTGCCCCCCCCGCAGCATTTGCAGCCTCCTCCAGAGCTTTTGCATACAATTCAGTGATGGAATGGTTACGGCATTCCCTGCATACAGTGACACGGAATTGATCGACCTTATAGTCAATGAGAATATCTGTTTTCCAGTTGGTATCTTTCTCCTTTCCGCAGAAGATACAGCGCATGCAGTGGTGGGGTTTTTATCCTTTATAAAAGTTTGGTAATCTGGTAATTCAATGGCCAATGCTCTTCCAGGATGTTACACGTGTAACACTCCTGGTTCACTTCTTGCTAGATTGGCCTTGTAACCAGTCCAAATCCTCTTTTCTTGATGATAGATCGAAAATATTCATTATATAGGGTCTATAGAAAAAATAATGAACATTGTTAGATTGCTCTCATATTGGAGTGGTAACTCTTTACAGAAACAAATGGAAAAGTATATATAGTAGGGAGAAGCTTGCTACATTGATCTTGAATTATACATATGTTTATACGAACCAATGCAGAGTGATTTGATATGACGAAGAAAAAGGAAAAAAAGGACCTCAAAATGGTATATTCTACAGGATCTTTGGAGATTCTGGGCTATCTATCTGAGAAGGGCACTGCTCGGTACAAGGACTTGAAACCCTTCGCCTCCACCTACACGCTGAACTTTCGCTTGAAACAGTTTCTGAAATTTAACCTCATTCGCCACCAATTCCTAAAAGAAGACACACGAAAGGAATGGTACGAACTCACA
>CAZFAR010000152.1:0-6654 GCA_964516825.1 uncultured Thermococci archaeon | reverse complement strand
GGCTGCGTCTTCGTATCATGCTGTCTCCTGATTCCTCCTTCTCCAAACTAGTCTTAACCATTGCTCCATCTACCCTGAGTGCCCCAATATCATTCTTAATGATTCCAAAATCATCTCTGAATCTTTCCAGCAAATTAGTAACGTCGCTTTTCCAAGTGTCAATCCCTCTTTTCCACTCGTCGAGTCTACCTTTCCAGTAGAAAAATGCAGCGACAATGCCTAGTACAGTGATCATTAATGCCACGAAAGCCAATAAAATGTTCGGATCAAATCCAAGAGATGAAGGCATAGAAGCTGTTCGATTGATATGCTTAAAAGATTTTCCATCAGACATTTGGAAAAATGGTTTTGATATCTAGGAATGGAAAGAGGAGTTGTCATGCTTCTGGCACAGGAAATACCGAGTTAGAGATTGAGAACTTGAATTTCCTGAACTGCCGATTCTAGCCTGCTAAGTTTTTCCCAACCTCTTTGGGAAGAAAAGGTTAAATACTCATATCGCTAATCTAATCTCGATTGTCGTGTCTTGACCATAGGTGACGTTTATGTCCTTATCCAACATGTTCAGAATAAGACGTACATCAAGAAGAGAAGCTGAAGAAAAAGCTAGAAGATATCAGGCACTAGGAAAGAGAGAACGAAAAATGATAGAAAAACGACAGCTAATATTCAGTACTTATTGCATTGGTGTTGGTAGGGCTGGAATTCATCTTCTCGATGCGATGTACGAAGTAGATACTGAAACTGGGGTAAATCAGATCTATCCGCTAGCCCTCCCCAGCTCAAGATACGACTACCAATTGGCAGATAATCTTAGAGAGAGAGAACAGCACATATTTCCATTTGGGGCCTCCAATAAGGATGTCAGATATACAGGCGTTGGTGGAGATCAACTTCTTGGTCAGAAGATTGCTCTTGAGGAAGGGAGAAAAATACTACATAAGATGGACGAAGAAATTAGCACAATAGAAAGGGAAATACCAGTCAAAGCAATCGTATTGATTGGATCTTTGGCAGGAGGAACAGGAGGAGGTGCCATCCCGGCATTGGCGAAGATGATAAAAGATAACTTTCCAGATCAATTACTAATGATAATGGGTCTCTTGCCTGGGAAACAGGAAGGAAACACATTTTTCATAAATGCTTCGAGATCATATACAATGATTGCCAAACTGAGGGAGGATCTGCCTGATAAGTATGTTGACACTGTCTTCACATTTGAGAATATGATTGTGAGAAGAAAAGGAGGGCAACAGAGTTATGAGTATATGAATCAAGAAGTGGCCAAGGCTTTTAATCTGCTGTTTGGCTCAAGTTACAGTTCTGATACTCTCGATCCTCTTGACAGACTGTCAATCTTGAAGAGGGGTGGCGAGAAGGGAATAGGCATGATGTATTGTACAGGTGATCACGTTAGCAACCCTAACCCTGAGACGCTCATGGAAATTGAAGACACCAAATCTGTTATCATCCGTATGTTGCGTAAAAACCTAGCTAGGTATCCTCCTGGTGCTGTTGAAACTGGGATGTTTGGGGCATATCAGATTCGGTGCAACCAGAATATCTTCTCTTTCGACTTGAGAAACTTGCTCCACAGCAACTTTGAGAGTATATTAGAGACAGGTGACAAAGAAAAGCATCCTTTTGTAAGAGGAGGGTTCTGGCCAAACCCAGGATCGGACAAAGTGGAGATTGCAACAATGGTTCTGGGAATAAATCCGAAGAAATATGAGTATTTAGATAAAATAGCAGGAATGTGGAATCTCTGGTATGATAAAGAAGGAATCTTGGACGATTTTGAACAAATAAGAACCATGGAGATAGAGATTTGAAGGATTAGCATCTTTAGCAATTTTGACCAACCACCCACGGACCTCATGACAGATGTTGGCAAAGTTTACTTACCTGTGAAGGGTTCGTCTAATCAGATCCAGCATTTTGAAGAAGTGACTGCGTAAAATCCAGATTCATCTCGAAAATGAGGGTGATAAGAACGCAGTTTTCATGGTGATACCAAATCGAAAAGCTGCTATCAGGGGGCGCTCCCGTTTTACTGAGAATATAAATCCTTCAGACTTGAAAGCATTTTCTGCAGTCCATCTATTTCGGTACAGATCAATAACCTTTTCCACTTGAAGGTGTCAAGTACTTCACTTTCAATTCCTCCCGTTCTTCAATGGAGGAGTAAACTAGAATTTACCAGTGTGTTACAACTCTGATAAACCCTTCACAGACCTCATGAATCGAAATCTTTATATAGTATTGTTAACTAATAATGCTTTATGAGAATGAAAATCATTGTGATTTTGTTACTGCTTGGATTTGGTACTGTGAGAGCGGAAATTGAGTTTCGCCTCTTATGGCAGGTTCCGGGAAATCTCACTGATGTTTGTATCTCTGATCTGGATGAAGATGGATATAAAGAAATTCTGGTAGCAACAGGATATTCGTATGAAAAAATGTTGAGCACCCCTTCAGGCTCTGTTACAGCCTCTATATGTGAGGGAACGCTCAGCCAGTTCGAGAATGATGGAAAATTGATCTGGGAAAAGAAAGTGTGCAAGAATGATACTGCAGTAGATCCCTGTTATTCCAATGGATGTATTTCAGCAATACATGCAGACAGCATCTGCACTACCACGCGAAAACTGATCTTTGTAGGATGCTGCTACTGCGGAAAATCCTCTATCGTGAGAGTACTGACAAGCAATGGAGAACCTGTTTCAGAGTTGTATGACGACGATGGATTGGGCAACCCTGTCCCTATTTCAGGGTGTGTAAGAAAGATTCTGACAGAAGATATCAATCTTGACAACTGCAAGGACGTAATTCTGGTCACCAATCTGGAGCTATTTCTGTACATCACAAACTGTATAGACTGCACTATACCAGTCATCCCGACGTTCAAGACCACTCTCTTGCCAGTTGCAAACAGGCCCCAGGGCACGATAAACGATGTCATTGTGGCAGACTTCGAGAATGTTCCGGGTGCGCTTCCTACAAAGGAGATCGTCGTGGCAGCTGACGATGTAACTGTCTACGATTTCGTCCCTGGCCCCAACGTTCTGGTGCAAAGGTGGAAATACAATCTCATTCCAGGTGAGCCAGCGAGAGCGATCTATGCTTTTGACCTGGACAGTGACACTGCTACCAATGTCATTGATCGAGACCCTGATTTGGAACCTGAACTGATCGTGGGTGAAAGCTGGTACCTCTACATTCTGGATGATCTGCTCACTGCCCCTCCATCTGCAGATCTAAAGTGGGAGTATTCCACGTCTCCTTACAATGTAGGCACTGTAGGAGCAGGCAGATTTGTAGGTCCCAGAAATGTGATGGGAGGAGCAGCGTCCCTAGTATATATTCTGGATTATAATGGAAGTCTCTTGCAGACATTCAATGCTCCAGACGAGGTTCGAAAGCTGGATCTGGCTGATTTTGACAAAGATGGGAGAAATGAGCTCATAGTCTTTTCCAATAACTATGTATCTGTTTTTTCTACTGCAGAAATGCTGTGGAGTTCAGGGAATTTCCAGGGAACTTTCATAGACGGAGCAGTCCTGGATTTGAATCTGGATGGATACCCTGAAATTGTAGCAGGATACACCTCTGGAGTGTATGTCATTGGGGTAGAAGAGCTGAAATCCATAACTGGTTCAGAAGCAGATCAGCTCTACAACAAGGGAAAGGAATTGGTGGAGAAAGGAGATTTCGTGGAAGCTATCATCTACTTTGAGCAGGCGAGGGCAAAATACGAGGAGATGGGGAACACGTTCATGGCTGTCCAATGTCAGAAGCGGATTTCAGAATGTGAGAAGTATCTAGATACAGATCGTGTTGTAGCAGAAGCTATGGAAAATTTGCGTAACTACAACTATGAAGATGCAAGCTACCTTTTCGGGGAAGCGGCAGACCTTTTCGCGCGGGTAGGTGATAAGAGCACAATGTCTCACATGAGAGTCCTTAAAGAAGCCTCAGAGAAGCTGTGGCAGGCCCACAATACCCTTACTGAAGCGCATCACCTCTTGCTCGATGGGAGGTACACTGAGGCTGAAGTAGAAGCGACCTGGGCACGAAATTCTTTTGAGGATGTATCTACGCTGTTTCTGACAATGTCGCTGGATTCCCTGTATGAAACCCTGAAGCTGCAAATCTCAGCCAGAATGCGTGAATGCGATGAGATAAAAGCATTATGCAACGATCTGACAGAGGTGGAGGAACTCAAGAAAGAAGCAGACCAATGCACAGCAGATGGCAACAGGCTCTTCAGAAACGAGCAGTATTCAGAGGCTAAGAGCTCCTTTGAACGGGGAAAAGAGTTGTACACGAAAGCAGCCCAGGAATTTGATGAGATCCAGATTGCTCTGGGAAGAAGAGCGAATAGCTTCCGGAGGGATATATCAGATATTGAGGGAAAGATCAAGACACTGGAGCAGAGCGAAATCTACAAGACTTATGGAGATGCTCAGACTTCGGCGGCCATCCTCAATTTAAAGGAAAAGAAGTCAATGTATGAAGAACTTATTAATGAATATGAGGATCTGGCAGAAACAATGGGAAAGAAGGCAAAAGAATGCAGAACAAGTGGATCGAACGCTTCAGGCCAGGCTGATGAGAGCTATTCTCTTTCAGACAAGTTTCTAGAATACGGAAAAGACGTTTTGCAGCCTCCGACAAGTCTTGTATTAGGGCTCGCTCTCTTGGTTGTTGCCTTGATTGGGGTGGCAGCCGGCAAGGGGAGGTATGCTGCTCTGGCATTCTTGGTCATCATGTTGATTTTTCTGGGCATAGCAGCTTTCCGGTTTCTGATGATGGAATAGTTCTGCTCAGAAACACCTGATCACGTACTGTCAGTTCTTTTTTTCATGGGTGTTACACGTGTAACAAGGTCAGCCATTAAACTCCTAACACAAATCTTAAAAGGGAGAAAACCTCACGACTACTATGCCGCGAAAAGTACCTACCTTCGGACTGTTAATCGCAATTGCAGTCGTGATTCTGGCAGTCTATGTCTCAACCAAAGTAGAATCATTGTACCTGAAATTCTTCATAATGTTTCTTGCCGTATTCTTCATAGCCTCTGCCTTCATGGGATTGATATACGAGAACAGGATTGCATCCCAGATAGTAAGAGCAGGTTACATCGACCAGTACATCCGTGACCATGGAATAGGAAACGAGAAAACATTCAAGAATTTCATCAAGGAACTGCAAAGGGCTGGATACAGAATAAATCCTGGAGTGGAAAAACTCTTATGGGAAGAAATAAGAAAGAAAACAGGGCTCAGTTACCAGACTTCAGTGTGATGGAAATCCTTCAGCAACTTTCTTTCTGGCTTTTGAGGCATTTTTTCAATCTTTCCAATGGGAATCAGTGCCACAACTACTATCTCTTCAGGAATTCCCAGTATGGATCTCAGCTTTCTCATGTCAAAGTATTCTGAGAGCACGGTCGTGGCAAGCTCGATGCAGCATGATCCCAAATTTAAATCCCAGGCAGTGAGCAGCATGTTCTGGATAGCTGCCCCAGATTCCAGTAAATAGGACCGCGATTTCCCTGGATCTGCGCACACCACGATAATGTAAGGCGGATCCAGGAGCTGGTGGCGGAGCATGTCCAGCATCCCCATGATTCTCTTCTTGACCTCGAATGGATTTTCAAACAGCTCTTCTGCATCTCTCCGGAAGAGCAAATCCTCTGCTTCCCTGCGGTAAGCTTCCACATACAGGTCTGCCAGTGGAATCCTTTCCTCATCTTCGGAGACTATGACGAACTCCCATGGCTGGCTGTTATTCGAGGATGGAGCCCATCGGCCCGCATCCAGGATGACCTTGATCGCCTCTGGCCTGACGAAATCCTTCTTGAAATGACGGACAGACCGCCTTCCCCTGATGAGATTGATGACGCCAATACTCATACAATCACTAGCGAACCACTTCTTCTACATCCTCGTACCACTGCTTCTTGTCGCCCACTTTTGCGCGCATCTTCCATTTCATGGATTTGGGCTCTCTCTCTATCCGCTGCTCCAGTCTCTCGATCTTTGCTACCACATCTTTCTTGTCCTCATCAGTGAGCTTGGTATAACTGCGGGAAAAGCTCTTGATCTTCTCCAGGTTCTCAGTAGCAGTCCTCCAGAAGCACCAGTCAGCTGCAAACAGCTGAGCAATGTAGTCTTCATTGACCATCTCCGTATCTGAAGGACCTACTTCATGCTCCCGCAGTAGAACAATGGAGTCGATGATGTCCTTTTCATTGATTTTAACGATCTGCAGCTTTGACAGCAGCATGTCTATTAAGGGAACTGTAGGGCAGTCGATGTTCAGCCTCCCCTTGAAATTGACAACATGGCAGAACTTCAGCTCATCAAGGAAGACATCTGAGTGGATTCCCAGATCATCCTCGTAGAAGATCAACCGCTTTGTCATCTTGCCCATTCCCATGCCAGACATCATGGCCTTGATGGCAGGGTCTTCTCTGTAGTCTAGATCCAGGAACAGCTGTCTGATGCGTTTTGCATCTTTGTCGTAGCCGACAAAATCGATGTCTGTCAACAAGCGGCCCAGATCGTATTGCAGATACTTGTATTTTGGGCAGTGAGTCCTGATTGCAATAGCTCCGATGATTCTCAAAAGGATACCACGCGTATCTAC
>CAZFAR010000151.1:0-6728 GCA_964516825.1 uncultured Thermococci archaeon | reverse complement strand
CATCATCGATTTCCTTTCCACAATGCGGACAAATCCTTCTCTTACTCTTCTTCTGAATTTCCTCTGCAAATCCGGAGGCCAATATCCCTGCAGGTAAAGCAAAAAGACCAATGCCTAACAATGCAATAACTGCTCCCAGAAACTTCCCCAAGGGTGTGATAGGGTAGACATCACCGTACCCCACTGTAGTTAAGGCAGCCACTCCCCACCACATGGCTGCAGGAATACTGGAAAACGCCTCTGGCTGCGCATCATGTTCGACATAGTAAACAGTACTGGATGCGAATACTAACAAGAGGGATATCACAAAAAATGTGACAGCAATCTCCTCTTTTTTTGCCTTCAAGACATTTCCCAGGGTCTGCAAGGATTCTGAGTATCTTCCCATCTTGAACAGCCTGAACAGCCGAAACAGCCTCAAAGCTCGAAAGAATCTGGGATCCATTGGAATTATCATAGGCAAGTAAAAGGGAAGGATTGCCAACAGATCAATGAGAGACATGGGTTTTACAATGAATCTGATCCTCTCTCTGAGAGGACTCATGTCTTCCTTGCCAGCAGTACACACCCACAATCGGAGAACATATTCAATGGTGAAAACTGCGAGAGAGAACGTTTCAAAGGTAGCAAAAAAGTATTCAAAGCGAACAGCAAGGCTCTCAACTGTTTCCAATATGACTGCCATTACATTTGCGAATATCAATGCCACGATAAAGATATCAAATACTCTACTGGCTGTATCTCCTTCTGATGCTGCTTCCACGATTTCATATACTCGTTTCTTGACTCTTTTCATTTCTCTCGCCTTCTATGCATTTCGTAAGTTGAACCTCTTTGATGAGGTTGCGCATGATTGTGTTACACGTGTAACAGCAATCTACCTGAAAAGAGAATCTAACTCCATCTCTTTTCTATGAATTCTGGTATTCCTGAAGAATCCTTCGGACCTACCAGGACCTCCCATCCTGAAATCTGTTCCAATTCTCCTGAAATGCGAGCTGCCATTCCCGGTATGATGATCTTTCTGTGGTTCACAACTTCCTGGACCTTTGCGTTCTCTATAGCTTCCTTTGCTTTGTACGCATCGAGCTGTCCTCCTGCAACAGAGGCTTCGACGCCCAACCCTTCTGTATTGAAGACCAGTAGATAGCAGTTCAAGGCTGCAGATTCGATATCAGATGCGACAGTGTAGTAGGTTAATGCAAAGTTTGTGGTAGCCAGCAGTGGTGAGTCTTTTGTGGGATTTCCAAACGTTCGTAATCCAGCATCCACTGATACTGGCCTCCGCGGGTCAGTGTAGATGTTCTGGCGCAATGTAATGACAGGTAAGACTGCAAACATGTCGATAGTGTGGAATATGATTAAATCTGCAAATCGATCAATCATCATGGAGGCTGCCATGACCTCACCCAAGGGATCAGAAACTGCTGCAGGTACCCCAATTATGGGACAATTTAGAATTTCGTCTCCATCCATGGATGCTCTCCTGATCTGTACGAAGCTGTTCAGAGTGCATGATATATTCTCAGGATGAGTGCCAGGATCTAGAGCTATGTTCTCTATTCCCTTACTCTGGAGAGCAGCAGCCAGAGACTTCAATTCAGAGAGATCATTGTCTGCAAAAGCTGCCACAGGACAGCTGTACTGAACTGCTAGATCTGCTATTTTTTCCCAGGTCCCCTTCGTGGCTGCGTACAAAAGGGGGGCATCACTGCAGAATTTCAGTGCAGCTTCCAGTGATTCAGGGAGAAAGCTGCAGAGAATTAACGCTTTGTCCGTATTCTGCGCAACCTTTTTCACGCAGTCGGCAAAGCTATCAGGATTCTGTGAGACATTCTTTACAGCTACAGCCTGCAGGGTGAGCTCCTGTCCAATTCGTGCATGGTTGAATCTGGTAACGTATTCTACTCTGTTCAAAAGTTCTTTCTCATCCATCTGGTCGTCCACATCGATTGCTATGGCAGTTTCATTGAAGTAGGTGAGCTCATGTCTGTAGATGACATCTTCTCCACCGATTTTGACGTGATTTTTCCCAAAGACGACCTCTCGTACTGCAGGAGCTATCATCTTTGTCAGAATGTCGAGATTTTTTCCCTTGAGATAAGGGCAATCTGATAGTTTGAGGGCACGCTCTATGATCTGGGAAGCGAAAGCCATGCACGTCTTTTCTCCGCATTCACTGCAGTTGGTCTTTGGTAGATGTCTGTAGATATCGAGGGGGCCCAGTTTCTTCATGCTATCTCCCTCCTGAAAGCCAGTTTTCGGCAGGAGTCATCTCATGATCGTGAGAGAGCTGGTTCGTCATTTCTTTGAACAATTCGACAGAAGTGGGACACATCATCATGAACAGATCACAGCCTGCCAGCCCCAGACTGAGGGCAGAAACTGCTTCCCACAAGGGGCCTCGTTTCATGCGGTCTCCCCAGGTTTCTCCTTCTATTGGAGACTCCTTCATCCATGCTTCTCTCGCACCCCAGGCATTAGTAGTGCCTGATGCTATAGGGCACTGCAGGTCTTTGTCTCCTTTCAGCGCGGACAGCCTAATTCTCTCCATGATGGAAAAGGAATATTCCAGACCATATCCCAGAGCTGCTGTCGTAGGATCAATTAGCATATCATCTTTTTTTACACCCAGTTCAAATAAGTGCCTGTTCAAGGTTTTCTGGTCATTGATATCGAGCTGAGTCCACGAGAGGACGACATGACCGTAGTCCAAGGCAGCTTTTGCCACTCTTTTGTAGTCCAGATTCAGACTGGCAGAGTTCAGCATGACCCTTTCTCCTTCTGCTGCTTCTGCTGCCTTTTCCAGAACTTCCGGGTCCTTTTCAGGGTTACCGGAACCGCCAATGATTATGGGAACCTTTACTGCCTGTAAAACATTCTCTACCACCCTTGCTGCCTCGCGGGCAGATGTGTCTTTGATTGAGGGATCAGTACTGATCAGATGGATAGTCACCATGTCTCCGCCATACTTATCAACGCACAATTTGGCCCATGCAGCCGGATCTTCCATGACCTCCTCATAATGGATTTTTACTGGCTTTGCCAGCCCAATGGGTATATCAAAGACATCGTAGGCTACAATTGGTCTGTAAGGATTCTGGGCCTCGAAACGGTAAAAGGGCATGGTCTTCTCCCCACCTGCAAAGATGGAATGGCTTCGGGTACCACCTTCACTTGGAGTGTTCCCGAATTTCACAACAGATACCTGACCAGGGTATTCTATGAGAGGTGTCTCGAAGACTAGATCTCTGTAGCCAACTTCCACCCTCGGTACAGGGAGAGCCCTGGCCACAGATCTCATGATTAGCTCCAGTTCATCCACCAGAATGTCCACATTTTCAAGTTCAATTTCTTTTGCTTCTTCCAGTATCCTGATCAATTTCTCAATATCCACGAGATCACCCTTTCAATTCCAGGCTATCTATCAAGATATCCACATTTTCAAGTTCAATTTCTTCTGCTTCCTCTATCATATCAGCCAATCTCTCAATGTCCACGAAATCACCCTCTTGTCAGAATCTTTTCCAGCAGCAACTGCACTGATTTCTGTGCCTCTGAATGCTCTGGAAGGGGAGCACCATTGACACATGCTTTTTCAATCTCTAAATCGTGAGGAATGCAGCCCAGGAACTGGAGACCTGTCATTTCAGCCTTTCTCAAGTCCGGGCTGCAGGTCTTGTTTACCACCAGATACAGATGATCGAATCTGGCTTTGAGCTCTTCAACCAGTTTCTGAATTCTCAGAGCAGTATTAAAGCTTTGCTGAGAACCATCTGCTACCACGATCATGTCCTGGACATCTATAGTAGTCCTCCTCGAAAGGTGCTCTAGTCCAGCTTCTGAATCAATGACTGTGTAATCATAAGCCCTGGAAAGCATGTCGATGATTCTTCTCAGCAAATTGTTTACCATGCAGTAGCATTCAGGTCCTTCAGGCCTCCCCATGACCAGTAGATCATATCCTTCATTCTCTGAAAGAATTTCATAGGTCTTTCCTTCGAGCCAGACATCTTTCGTATATTCGGGGGGAAGCTCGTACTTCTTTCTCAGAAGCTCCTCCCGTATGTCACCTACTGTTCCGTGTACGTCAGTTCCTAGAATTTCTGGCAGATTGGAATCAGCATCAGCATCAATGGCTAATACTGTTCCCTTCTTGACCAGTTCTCTGATCAGAAGGGCAGAAAAGACAGTCTTTCCCGTTCCCCCTTTACCTGAGACTGCAAAGGCATGCATCTACTTTCTCCTGATGATCATTTTATCTGCATGGATTCGCGCATTCTTCAGAATGATCCTGATGCCGCCCAGTCCTCCACCCATGCCAACAGGGATGACTTCCAGTTCTTCTGCTTCCATGATTGCTTCAGGCTTCTCTTCTTCTACCCATGTTTCGACGACAGGATGGTTTTTCTCCTGAAGGAACTGCTTCAACTCCTGGATTGAGGTAGTGATCTTCTCTGTTGCTATCTTGTCAGAGAGCTCCTCCGGGATAGCATCCTGGATGCGCTCTTTAATGTATTCAGGCATCCACACGATGTGCTTCCATCCTCCATCAGTTGAAAAGAACTTGGGAGAACGCATGTACTCGATAGCAATTCCGAGAAAGCCGTCCAGCTGTTTTCCCCCTCCTGTCTGGGTGGCCAGGGTGACAAAGGGTACTCCGATGACTGTTTCTCCCTGATAGTCCCGGTGAGCTATTCCAATCCCGTTCACTTCAGGAATGAAGAAAGCAATAGCCTCAAAACAGCCGCATGAAGTATGTGGGTATCCAAACATGGTGTGCAGCCAGAATCGCTCATTTTCTCCCAGTGATTTCTCCTTCACCACCTCGTTGATACCAGAATACTCGAACTTTTCAGGATCCAAGAATTTGCCTTTCTCTACCTTGAAGTTAGGCCCTTTAGGATCTACTCTGGCGGCTGCTCTTCCATCAAACCAGTTGATAGCACCGCACAACGAGATTCTATCAGGTGTAATGATGCACACGTGGGTCGGAGCAAAGCTCTGGCACAGAACGCATCCGTAGAATTCTTCCACATCATCATCTGACAACTCTCTGGCTCTCGCATCTCTGGCTTCATAGATCTTTCTGGCATTTTCCACAAATGGCTTCACATCCTTCTCCTCAGTCATGAAGGTGATCTGTATCTTCTCGATGATGGGAAGCTCTGCCTTGAACAGCTTCATCAATGCCTGACCCAGATATTTTAAGGAGTTAAATCCTTTCTGAAAAGATTTCTTGGAAAGACGGCACCAGATGTCATATCGCTGGTTGGTGTGCATAAATCCTTCGACATAGTTTGAGAAATCATGGATTCTCCTCTCTATGACTGCTTCCAGGTCAGGTTCCACCTGATCTCCAGCAACTTCCACAAGAATGCCGAAGGGGTATCGTCCTCCCTCTTCCATGTCTTTAAGATCTGGACCCTTCATAATGACTTTCCCATCTTCTATTTCATCCATGCTCCTGTACTGGACCAGTTCTGCCTTGTACTGTACTTTTATTCCTCCCAGTTCTACCTGCATGTCTTCTTTTCTGACTCTTTCTCCTTCGTAGACGACACCAATTTCTACAGGAAATTTCTCTTCCATTTTCACTCCTCCATGAATTTGACAAGATCAGCCAATGCTTGTTCCCATTTCTCTTCTGACAGATTGTCAAAGGAATAGGTGGCATTTGGCTGGTAGAAGCGCGATATAGATATAGTCTTACAGGACGAGAAGTGCTTCAAACAGGAGAGCATTTGAGACTCGTAGTAGTAGGGAGATCCCATGTATACAGCAAGCTCGTAGGGACCTTTTCCATCGAATCCTTTCCAGTCGGATGCATCTTGCAGCAAATTGGTGATATTCACCTTGTTCATGGCTACTGGCTGAGCACCTTTCTCTTTAAATCTCGGTAATGTATTCGGAGCCACTACGAGAGCACTGTCAGCAAGTCTGATCGCTTCGTCCACTTCTTTCAACTGAGCGCCTGTGACAACAATCCTCCTCTCTGCTTTTCTGATGATCTTTGCTGCCTGTTCTGGTGTGAGAACCTGTGCCATTTTGATGCCGGGTACATTTCCTGGAAAGTAGGGTTTTGCCATGCTACCGCCTCCTTATCATTCGTTCGAGTAATGTGGGATCAGGAATCTTCATTTCCTGCCATTTTTTCTCTTTCAATATCTTCTCAATCACATCTTTTTCTGTTATAGGTATGTCAGCATTTGTCCTGACGTACAGATGGATATCATCCGGGTATTCGCCAAAGTACCGTTTGTAGAGATCAATGTAGTGTGCCAGTTTGATCTGCCTCCCCTTGGACGTATCATTTGGCCTGATGCACAGCTTGGCAGCCATGACAATGCAGTCCTCCATAGATTCTGATGCGTAGATCAGATGCTCAGGTCCGGGCCCTACCTGCACCTGTGAACCATCTCTTGCATTGTAGACTATCCAGTCTTCAGCTCTGTCCTTTCTTCCCAGATACATTCTCCTGTACTTAGCACCTCTCGCACCCACGATGACAGGAATACCGAGCCTGTTGACACCAGTTGCAATGGATGCTGCTTTCTGCGAATATGCACCCCATGCAATCCCTACTGCTCCCACTCTGTTCAGAATGTAGTCTGCAATCTCCTCGTAATTGCCTCTGAGATTTCGCTTAGCGAATATGCTGGCGATCTTGATTGCTGCCCCCGCGATGTGAGCGTTAGAGACACATGAACCCGTATTCAGGACGCAAC
>CAZFAR010000150.1:0-6762 GCA_964516825.1 uncultured Thermococci archaeon | reverse complement strand
GGGGATTATCTTCATTGATCGAATCAATGAGGACCAGCCCACGCCCCAACTGGGTGAGATTGAATCCACCAATCCCTGTGGAGAGCAGCCATTACTGCCGTACGAATCCTGCAATTTGGGCAGCATCAATCTGGCCAAAATGGTCAAGAATGACGACAAGAAGAGCATTGACTGGGATAGTCTAAGAAAAACTATAAGGACAGCTGTTCACTTCCTGGACAATGTCATAGATGCAAACAAGTTTCCACTCAAGAAAATTGGAGAAATCACTAAGGGAAATCGGAAGATCGGTCTGGGTGTCATGGGATTTGCAGATCTCTTGATTCAGTTGGGAATACCTTACGATTCTGATGAAGGGTTGGCCATAGCAGAGGAACTGATGCAGTTCATTGAAGAAGAATCCAACAAAGCATCTCAGGATCTCGCAGAAAAAAGAGGATCTTTCCCTAATATTGAGAAATCTATCTACAAGACTCCAATGAGGAATGCCACGACCACAACTATTGCTCCTACAGGTTCCTTAAGTATCATTGCTGGCTGTTCTTCTGGTATCGAACCTTTGTACGCTCTCGCCTATACCAGGACAGCAGTAGAAGAAGAGCTGCCAGTAGTCAATCCCTACCTGGAGGAGATTGCCAGAAAGGAAGGATTCTATACTGCTGAATTCATGAGGGAAATTGCTGAGACAGGAACAGTTCAGAACAATGAGAAAGTCCCTGATACTGTTCAGAGAATATTCAAGACTGCTTTGGAAATTGATTATACTTGGCATGTGAAAATGCAGGCAGCTTTCCAGAAGTACACTGATAATGCAGTCTCCAAGACTATCAATCTCCCAAATTCTGCCACAAGAGAAGACGTGAGAAATGCCTTTCTCCTGGCCTACGAACTGGGATGCAAGGGAATAACAGTCTACAGGGACAGAAGCAGGCTGGAACAAGTCTTGAGGACAGGGAAGAAACCACGGAAAAGGCCCCAGGTCATGCAAGGGACTACTACAAAATTTAAAATTGGAGACTGCGGGAACCTGTACGTCACTGTCAATGAGGATGAAAAAGGTATTTGCGAAGTATTTGTGAACATTGGAGGGGAAGGGTGTCCTCCTTTGACAGAGGCAGTTGGCAGACTGATCAGTCTGGCTCTGCGTTCAGGTATCGATATCGATGCAGTATTGAAGCAAATCAGAGGAATTCGCTGCATTGGCTGTGTCTCAAATGAGAGTACAGTAGTCCTCTCCTGTCCTGAAGCCATAGCCAGAGCAATTGAGGCCCAGGTCAGAGGTTCAGCACGGTTCAATCCCAAAATAGGATCAAGACCCAGGTCCATTGAAATCTGCCCGGTTTGCCATGCTGTCATGAGCCACAAGGAAGGCTGTCTGATCTGTGGAACCTGTGGGTACACCCAATGTGAGTGAGATCGTGCACAGTCTGAAGCCTGTATTCTCCTGCGTATTTTGTTACACGTGTAACATTAGTTTCATAATAATCCTTTCAAGACAGAAAAGGCTATAAGCGTGTTACCCTAGAGTCTGCTCATGTATGAGATGCACACCTACCTTAAAAAGGCAGATATTCTAACATTTCTCAATATTTCACTGGGATTTGCTGCCTTGGTCTTTATCCTTGAGAATAACATCGATTTGGCTGCTCGCCTCATACTGATTGCTGTCGTGGCAGATGGATTTGATGGTTACTTTGCCAGAAGATCAAAGACTGAATCTGAGTTTGGGATGAATTTCGACTCATTGTCAGACTGCATCTCATTTGGGATCGTTCCTGCATTGCTGATCTATGCTCATGTTTCTGAATTGTGGGTGATCTCAATCTCCCTGGTATACCTTGCTGCCGGTATTCTGCGGCTGGCCCGCTACAATGTGAGCTTCAGAAATATGGAAGAAGGCACCTTCATTGGAATGCCCATACCCATTGGTGCACTCTTGACAGTGCTGGCCGTCTTGGGTGATCTTCCCGCAGTGTTTACAGCTGGAGCTGCCCTTCTAGTGTCGTATCTCATGGTGTGCAGCTTGAACTTCACGAAGATTGCAATTCACAGGTTTCCGGTTCACAATCTGGCTGTCCTCCTCTTTGTGGCAGTTCCGGTGGCCTACATAGTTCCTGTTTCTCGTGTGGTCTTTGTAGGTTCTCTGGCTGGATTTTTTATGAGAAAAAGGAGGAAATAGTCATCTCTGGGCATATAGCTCTGTTCTGTACCCTCTTTCTTTAAGAAATTCCCTGGTCCTGCCAGTGATTATGATAGGTGCCCTTTTCAGTTCAGAAATCGTACGGCATCCACACAGAAACATCGCAATCTTCAGCTCATGATAGATCTTCTGCACGAAAGCTTCTAAAGCAGTCTCACCCTGTACAGCCGCCTTCAGTGCAGGAAGTGCAATCCCGCAGCAGTCAGCACCTAGACAGATAGCTTTTGCTACATCCAATCCTGTGCGGACCCCTCCTGAGGCGATCAGGTTCTGTATTCCACTGCACTCCACGATTGATACTGCAGTGGGCATGCCCCAGTTCCAGAATTCTGAAGCTATCTCCTTTCTCTCACCTGTATTCCTGTAGTACTCTACAGCAGAAAAAGAGGTTCCTCCCAGTCCCCCTATATCCAGTCCGTCCAGGAATTTGAGCTTCTGCATGACTTCTCTGGAGATCCCTGCTCCTGTTTCCTTGGCAATCACAGGGAAGGTACATCCTTTCTTCAGCTTTTTCAGTGCAGTAACTCCAGATTCAAAATGAGGATCTCCTTCAGGCTGGATTGCTTCCTGCAGCGGATTGAGGTGAACTGCCAAGCAATCTGCATCTATCATTTCTACAGCAGTTTCTGCTTCTTTAAACGTATATCCTAAAATGAATTGAGGCAGTCCTAGATTTGCGAATAAAAGAATATCTGGAGCAAACGATCTCACAGTATAGGAAGATCGAAGCCCAGGCTCTTCAAATGCAGCCCTCTGGCTGCCCACTCCCATGGCCAGTCCAAGTTTCTGGCAGACTGTAGCTATGGTTCTGTTGATCTTCCCGGCCTGTTCTGTTCCACCTGTCATACCTTCAATGAGTAAGGGTACCTTCAATTTCCTGCCAAAGAGAGCTGTTCCTGTATCAACAGTGGAGAAGTCTATTTCCGGCACTGCCTGATGAACCAGAAACAGATCATCGAATCCTGGCCCAACCTGGGACTGTACATTCAATTCAAGACAAATATTTATGTGGTCTTCTTTTCTTTGTTTAGTCATGCCTCCTATTTTCTGGATGGCAGATGGAGAAAACTCCTGCTTCATGATGATTCTTACAGAAATCACTATTTAAGAATAACTGTTACCGCCAACTGCACAGCAGGGTCAATCCTCTTCCACTTGACTCCGTTCTCTCAGGAAGAATTCGGGAGGGAAATTAAAGGTGTCCATTGAATTCTCTCAAAACGCGTCCTGCCAATAGACCTAGGAAGGGAATGTTTGTGGAACCTTCAGAAACTACTCCAAGAATGTAATCCTCATACACGAACGCGGTAAACCGATCATCAGCCTGAAATACGAGCGATGTAACATTTTTATTGTTTCTTCGGATGTGATCCACGAGAAAGAAGAGTGAATTTGAGATGTATTCTGAGATGCATTGGTCCTCAATAATGACTTCGTCTTTCTTTGCCAGGAAAGATCCCTTCACTCCGTGGACACTCCCTCTCAATTCGTTGAGAGTTTCACTCACTTCTTCTAGATTCATGAGGTCACCTTCACTTTCATCTTTCTGTCATGTCCGTAACTCATCTCTCACCCTCACCCTATCTTACTGTTCTTCGTAAGTATAAAAAGGTTTTTGTGAAATCGTGTGATTTCTTGTGAATCTATGTGACGAAAAAGAGACCTTACAATTTCGAAAAGAACAGCCGTGAAGAAATAGCGAGAATCACAGATTTATTATGTTATTTGTGGTGAATATCGCAATAATTAACAAAGGAAATTGCATTGCTACAGATGAAGCACTTCACAACAGATGGTCACTGAAGCTGGAATGAGGCTTCAGCGTGCAGCCTTGTTTACTTATCCGGAATTCGGTGGACGATTGAAAATAGAGATGTGTTAGCATGCTGATTCTGGCTATGAGGAACAAGAGATCTTTGGCAAATCAGGTTTTGGTGGACAGTAGATTCATCATTGAAGGGTTCTTGACCAGTGATTGAGATCAGGACCAGAATGCATAGGCTTTTATATCCCCTCCGTATTCCGTTTCCATGCCAAGAGAATGGGACGAGGAAAAGCTCAAAGAAATGGTGGAGAAGTACGAGGCTGTAACAGTCCCAGTAATGGTCTCCGTTGAAGCAAGACAGAAAGTACTTGATGTAGAAAGTGTCAAGAAGATCCTGTCACATGCAAACATCATATCCCTTGCAGACTGCTACTGCAGGAAGACTCTGCAAAACTGCGATAAACCATTAGAGGTTTGTCTGAGCCTTGATAAAGAAGCAGTCTTGGCCATTAACGAGGGAATAGCGAGAAGAATAGCCTTAGAGGAAGCACTCAAGGTGCTGGAAATGTCTCACAAGGCCGGTCTTGTGCATTTGGCCTATACTGTAAAGGGAGAGGGAGAGTGTTGTGTCATATGCAGCTGTTGTAGCTGCTGCTGCCACCATATGGCAGCTTTGACGCGGTTTGGCTATCACGATGTAATAGTGAAATCTAATTTTGTCTCACAGATTGAGAAATCTCTCTGCAGTAACTGTGGTCTTTGTGTTGAGAGGTGCCAGTTTGGAGCTTGGACATGGAGTGACAGTATGGTGGAGTTTCATGCTGAACGCTGTTTTGGCTGCGGTCTCTGTGTGACCAGCTGTCCTTCAGGTGCTATCACCCTTGTAGAAAGATGAATGAGTTTTTCTTTTTTTGCATCCCAAAGAGGAAAGACATCCACGATACATGACAGATTCTGCAAGTCAGTAACAGTCAAAGTACACGAATTGTGTCACCTGATGTCTTCAGGAGCAATTACAATACCAGATCCTGTGACAGTATAGGGAATCTGGATTAAGGCACCACACACACCACCGTGAACTGCCAGCGTATCCTTGTCCCACTGAGCAGGATTTTCCCCATCATAGAGTAATCCTTTCTTGAGGAAGAGCCAGTGAGTGGAGCAGCCTTCAGATCCTGAAATTATGAAGAGATTTGCAGCTGGAGAAATAAAAACGAAGACCCGATCATCATCATGATCGAAGTAGTACAGTGTATCCGGGGAAAGATCAAAAGGAATGATGATCTGACCATCTCTTACTGTATATTCGATTCTGTGCATACCTACGATAGTTCTGTCCTGAATCTGGGAGTAGATACGGGTGAGTGAATCATTTTCATCAAATGCTATAAACACTTCTGAATCGCTGCCAACATAGAGGGCAGGATAGACCCTTACTTTGTAGCGATCGAAGATGGCCTGGTTTTCCTGCTTAGATACCCAGATAATATTTAAGTTATACTCTTTCTGCAATTCCTCAACAAGAGGCTTGACTGTAAGGCAGGTAGAACAGGTAGGGCTGTAGAAGTACAGGACCACTGAGGAGAGCTGCCCGACCAATTCTGTAATTTCACTATCTGTGAGATCTTGGTAGGTCCTGGCTTCCTCAGGCTCATTCTGGTCCTTTTCTTGAACGTCTTGTCCTACACATCCGAGGATCAGGGCACATGAGATGACAAGCCATGAATATTTCATGCCTCTGTGCTTCCACTGTGTGTTTAAAAACTTGTGGATATAATATAATACACAACACCGGATACAGAATAATCTTCGCAACAGATTCTGGATTTGTTACACGTGTAACAAAAATGATCCAGCTAAGATTTTCTTGTAAGGATATGTAATGAAGAGAATGCATTCAGTCTTGCCATCATAGAGAAACTGAGATTCTACAGTGATGTGATGTATCTGGTCAGTGTTCTCAGCATGATTTTACCGTAACCTCCCTGGATTAGGAAGCCCTTTCTGAGCTGTCTCACAAGATAACGCGGATCCAGGTAAAAGGATATGTACGCTCTCTTCAGGAGATGCAGAAGCTTTTTGTCCAGATCATTCTCCAGCCTCATCACAGGATAGGTACCATCATATTCTTCCCAGTTTCTGGATTTGAGCCATCCCTTATTTTCAGCTTCAGAGTACAGATCAGTCCCCGGAAAGGGTGTCAGAACACTCAGCTGCATCCTGTCCAGTCTTAACTCCTTTGCAAACTTTATGGTCTCCCAGATATCCTTTTCTGTCTCTCCGGGAAATCCAATCATGAAGGAACCACACACTCTCAGGCCATACTGATGAGCAATTTCTACTGCTCTTCGGACATCTTCCAGGTTCAATTGTTTATCAATGAAATTGACAAATTTCTGATTTCCTGATTCAATTCCGAAGAAAACTTCTCTGCATCCTGCTTCTTTCAAGTAGAAAGCTGTTTCTTCATCGAAAGTATCTGCCCTGGTTGCACATTTGAAGTTAATTTGCAGGCTGTTTTCTCTGAGCAGTTCAACAAATTCTCCGAGTCTTTTCTTTTTCATGGTAAATGTATCATCGTGATATCTCATGATGAGTCCAATTTGCACATCAAAGGTTTTGAGAACTTGCTTCAGATGACTTACCATGGCTTCTGCATTCTGAGCTATCCATTTTCTTCCCTCCATTTGAGAACAGACGCACATGCGGCAGTTGAAGGGGCATCCTCTACTGGAGACGAGCAGAATGTTCTCTTTATATTTTTGAGGATCTTTCAAGAGATGGTAAGCTGGAGCTG
>CAZFAR010000149.1:0-6810 GCA_964516825.1 uncultured Thermococci archaeon | reverse complement strand
GCAGATTCTGTTGTGCTTCGATTGTTAGGTTTAAACCACATAGCTGTGGGAAATCCTGTTACTCTGTATCGATTCCTTCACGCATGGGGAAAAGGCTAAATAGTCCTCCACAATAATTGATGAGAAAGATGACAGAAACTGAAGATCTAAAAAAAGAAATAGAGCAGCTGAAGGGAGAAATTGAGAAACTGAAGAGTAGAACAGAGAAGACTGGAGAGGAAAGAATGCTGAGAGCTCTGCAGTGGCTGAATATTGGAGAAGCCAAGGCCAAAGCTTACATCTACCTAGTGAAAAAGGGAAAAGCCACAGCAGAAGAAGTGGCAGAAGGTGCTGATCTGTATCCTACGACAGCCAGAGAGGTCTTGAACAGTATGGCAGATGCGGGCATTGTAGAGCGGGAGAAGCTGAACACAGATGGTGCAGGGAGAAAGCCTTTCCAGTATACAGCTATTCCCCCTTCAGAACTGCTAAAGAGGAGGGTTCACGACATAGAACAGACTCTTTCTGAGTTACTGAGCCTGGAATTCCTCATGAAGAATGGAGAAATAAAGTTCAAGGCACCTTTTCTGCCCATAAGGATTGAAATAAAAGGATTAAAAAGAGAGAAAAAAGGAAAAGAGGAAGATACCTCAGTAATATAGTGTAATCTGTTTTTATCATTCATTTTATTTTTTGCTGTAGATTTCAGAAATTCTCAAAAAAGAAAGAAAATGGAGATTAATCTTTTCCGAGGAAAATCGCTACAATACCTACAATAATAAGGAGCAGCCCGATTCCTCCTTTTATGAGGACTATCAGCTGCTCCCACCATCCAAGTCCGTAGGGGCGGGGGAACAGGGTCAGGAGACCAATAATGATAGCGATGATCCCTCCCAGGATGATGACGTACTTGTTCATCTCGGTCACCATTTGCCGTTATAGTGGAGGTTCTTAAAAAGCTTTCGAAAAAAAAACAGGAGGAGCTCCCATTAGGCTGTGGAATGATACTGTTACATTACGCGTGTAGTGTAACAGGTAGAGGGAAAGTATCAGTATAGTAACCTTTTTTATGAGGACGTCTATTGGAATTTGAATGACTGCTGTAAAGCTGAGAATCCGGGATCTCGTAGAAGGAACCTACGATGGGAAGACTGTACATACCCTCTTTGGGAAGGTATCTGAAGCAAGGATATTGGGTACATTGATCGACATTTTTTCTACTGATGATGGGAACTACATGTCTCTAACAGTAGATGATGGAACAGAGACAGTGAGGATAAAGGCATGGAGGCAGGATGTGGAGAGGCTGAAGAAATTCTCAAAGGGAGATTTTATCGATGTGGTGGGCAAGGTGAGAGAGTACAATGATGAAATATATCTGACTCCTGAGCTTGTCTTTAGAGTTTCTCCCAGCAGATGGGTTTTGAGAGAGCTTGAGCTCATGAAGATCTTCTTGCAGTCAGCTGCACACATTGCTGTCAAGGAGGAGCATCCAGCAGTGGATAGACTTGAAAGTCCAAGAGAGGACAGAGGGTTCGGAGGAGAAAGACAAGAAGAAGTGAAAGTAGAGGAAGCAGGAGGAGGATTTGAAGAAGAAATCAAGAAAGAATACGAAGAAGAAACTGAAGAAATGGGTTTGGAAGAAATTGAGGAATTCGAGATACTGGGAGAAGATGAAGTTGTGGAGACTGTTCTTGATTTGTTGAGAGAGAGCAAGACCAGGGAAGCTCTGATTGCACAATCAGGATTAGATGAGATCGATGTGGAGCTTGCACTGCGGGAGCTTCTCGATGAGGGGAAGATCAAGAAAGATGGGGAGAGCTACAGAAGGGCAAATACATGAATGAAAATTGAAAAAAGAACTAGGAAGCTTTCCTTGCAAAAGTGAAGACCAGGTATACTCCGACAGCGATGAGAATAACTGCCAGCACTTCTATTTCTCCCACAAAGATTTCAGAAACACCGTAGATGATAGCTATCATACCCAGAACTATGGTGAAAGAGCTTGTCTTAATGTTAAGTTTGGATCTCGTGTAGTTCAGTGCTAACCAGATTACTCCAACACCAATGGCCACAACCCCTGGAAGTTGCGAAGCATACAGGTTCTGATAAAGCCACACACATCCTATCAAGATGAAGAATGCAGCCCATGCCATACCTTCAAGCCTACTATTCAGTGTACGTTCGAGCTTTACATCGCCTTCAGATATGTGGAACGGTCCGATTTTTACGTGTTCTCCTGGTTTTTTGTCTGTAACTTCGATAGGTCCTACTTTGACGTAGGAGCCTTCTTCATCTTCCTTCACTCTGAAGAAAGGAAGATCAATATCTGTCTTTTTCTTCTCTGGCACACACTCACCTGTAGGAAGGTTGGCTAGGTTGCTTAAAAGCCTTTTCGTACACAAAAGCAGAAAATCTTGAAAGCACTGGAATGAGGCCAAGTTACGAAGTTGAACAGTCTTTGCACTATTCAATTTGGATTGGATAGTATTACATGAAGGGCTGCATTCTCAGAATGGGAAGAGCATCTGAACATGCGAAAAGCTTTTTATTGATATTCAGGAAGGGAAGGCATGGCAGAAGAATTCAGAAGGATGATGCATTTCATATCAGCAAGAATCTATGCTGGTCTCTCCATGGTATTCCTCGTAGTGTATACAACACTGGCTGTGCATGAACATTTCGCAGGCGATGACAGGTGGACACTGTATTTTCTGGCTCTAGGGTTTGGCCTCTTCTTTGTATTTTTCATGGCTTCAGGAAGCTCCATGAAGAAGGCTGTAAGGGAAGCTGGATAACAAAAGAAGCTCTAGTGCTCATTATATTTAACCTGATTACTGCAGTGATACTTTTAAGTATGATACTACGTGTATAAGTATATGAGAGAAATAAAAGAAATTGTAGAATACCCCTGTCCTGAAAGAGAAGGGGCCACCATTCATGAAATTGTATACACAGATGGGACAAGAGCAGTCAAGACCTCAGGGAACTGCTGGGATTGTGAACACCTTTCAGTATGGAACAAATGCACAAAATATGAAAAGAAAGCCTACGAATAAAGGATTATGTCAAGAATCTCTTCTGGATCGTACTCTCCTTCGATAGTATGAATTACTCCTTTCACGTCAATTTCCTCCCCTTTTTCTTTTATGACGATCTTTTTTGTTTCAGCTTCTCTGAATCCTTCAACAAGGATGAAGTCTGCCTTTGTATTACGAATGATCTCATCGAGAGACGTTTCTTCAGATTTCATGTGATATGTGAGAGAAGGCGAGGTTAGCCAAACCTCATCTGCTCCTGCTTCAGAAAAACTACAGGTATCTTTCCCTTCATGATCAAAATCTCGATAGGAGAGTTTCATACTGGAATGTTTTACCACGCAGACTGTGTACCCTCTTTCTTTGAGTAGATGGACTAACTGGCTCAAGAGAGTCGTTTTTCCTGTCTTTGAATTTCCGACAACAGACACTACCCTAGTCATAGTACTCTCTCCTTCAATTCAGTCAACAGTCTCTCTGTATGTTCTAGATCTTCCTCTGTATTAATGTTTCTGAAACTAAAAAGATGTGGATCCATTCTTCTGATATCTTCGTAAGAGACATACTTTGGATTGGGAAGACACTGGATGAGATCCCAGATCCTTCTCTTTCCTTTTCTAATGACTGAAGTGCAGCATGCTCTGACATCTTTCGTTCTATAGACACAGCACAATGGTTCAGTGTATCTTCCCTTTCTAGGAAGGGAACAGCTGTAGCCTTCACCCTTCTCGAACAGGTACGCTACCACTTTTGGGCTGATGAAAGGCATGTCGCACGCTGTGACAAAGGTGTATTCTGATTCAATGACAGAGAATCCTGCATTAAATCCTACAAGAGGTCCCAAGTCGGAGAGTTCATCTTCTATGACAGGATAGCCAAAATGTGCAAGATTGCTGTCCCCAGATATGAAGATCTCGTCCACGCACTGATCAACTGCTTCTATCACCCACTGAATGAGGGGCTTCCCCCCCAGGATGACAAGTGCCTTCCTTTCTCCATGGAAGCGGACAGCTTTTCCACCTGCCAGAATGAGAGCAGCTTTCATTGACAAGGAATAGAACCTGTAATAAAAAGTGTTGTGATCAGGAATGAGGCTTTCCCTCTGTCTGATGTTACACGTGTAACAGTTTCATTGAGATTGATCTGAAAGTGGAATCTGGAAAAGGGTGGCAATCTTTGAAATAATGAAGAACAATCTATAAAAACAGGTGAAAGCCATACTCTTTATGGAGTTGAGAGAGCTTCCAGCCAGCCGATTCACCATCAAGAAAGGTGCAAAAACTGAAACCAAAGAGTGGGTAGTTACAGAAGAAAAATATCAGATCATAATAAACAGAACTGGAGTAGCATCAGTTTCTGCATCTCCTTGTATGATAAAAGAGCTTGCTGTAGGTTACTTAGTCGGAGGAGGGTTCCTCCAGATGGATGACATTACCCATATTGAAGTAAGAGGAAATGCTGTCAATGTAGTATCCACGAAAGAAGTGGATGCAATTTCAAAGTATATTCGCTCCTCTGACTGTTCTTCTCAATGGATATCTGAAACTATCGAAAAAGAGGGTACAGTGAAGAGTTCTTTGAGAGTTCCTGCGAAAGTGATTGCAAAAGCAGTATCCCGGCTACAGTCAGACACTGAAACGTGGAAAAAGACTCATGCAGTCCATTCTGCTGGAATGTTTACGGAAAATGGCACCTTGATCGGAATAGTGGAAGATATCTCCAGGCACAGTGCATTTGATAAAGTAATAGGAAGAGCACTCCTGGATAATTGTGATTTTTCTTCTGTATTTGTAGCGGTAAGCGGCCGAATTACAAAGGACATGGTAATAAAGGCGGCACATTTAGGTATTGCTGTTATAGCGTCCAGGTCTACAGTAATTGAACCTGCTGTTACAGTAGCTTCTGCTTTGGAAATGACGATCATTGGGTACGTAAGAGGTGACCATTTGGTAGTCTTTTCACATCCCGAAAGGATAACTGCGGGAGAATGAAAAAGGCTCTTGTGATCAGAAGGGGTTTCAAGTTATTTAGACTGTGTATTCTTCTGTGTAAAATAATATTTTTCCAGTGCTCTCGGTGCAACTTCTTAAATAGTGACACTCTTAATGACCTGGTGAAGAGTATGGAGGAGAAAAAACTACTCATGAAAATGGAACCCCAGATTCAAGCTAACAGGAAAAGCCTGCCCTTTCCCCGATTACTAGCAGAAGGCATTCTTCACACAGATCGCCCCCTGTCAGAAAAGGAGGCCGTTCTGAGAGAACTCTTTGGAATACCTGTGGAGGAGGGACAGCTCAATCTGACAGAGATTGTTTTTTCCTAATTTTCTTGGGAAAAGCAGTATAGGGAGTTGCATACTCCATTTCTCCATTTTTCCCTATTCATCAGACTCTAGAAAATCAGGCACGAGTCATAAATTGCCTCTACTGCCTCTTGTTACACGTGTAACACTTCGGAGAGGCAACCGAAAGTATCAAGAGACTGAGCAATACCCTCTTTAGTGCAATAAAGGAGGAGGGAATCCAATGATGTTCAGGATGTGTTCACAGAAGCTGTCCAGCTTTCCACCCTCAAGAACTCAAGAACAAGAGATAAATAGGAAGAAAAAGAAGAAAAGTAAGGAGATGAGTTTATGCAGATAAAAACGAAGATCAGGCCCAATTTGGCCCGTATGTGGGACTATATAATGGGTGGAGCCCACAACTTTGCTGTGGACCGGGCTGCAGTTAAGCTTGCGCGAAAGCTCTATCCCAACTATGAGGAATCTATGCGAGCGCAGAGGCGCTTTCTGCAGCGTGCAGTGATCTACATGGCTCAAGAAAGAGGATTGGACAAGTTTTTGGACTTCGGTTCAGGGTTGCCTACTCGCGGGAATGTGCATGAAATTGTTCAGGCTATCAACCCAGAGGCGAGGGTGATCTACTCTGACAAAGACCCTATTGCCGTGGCTTTTGGAAAGGAAATTTTGGGGAACACTCCCAATGTTGCCTACATCTATTGTGACGTCGAAAAGCTTCATGATCTGCTTGATTCGCCTGTGGTAACTCAACTGTTCGGCAATGACCGGCGATTGGGCATCGGGTTCATTGGAGTATTTCTGTATGTTCCTGATGAGCCCTTGGCTGCATTCTTCAAAACGCTGTACGAATGGGTGGACAGAGGCAGCTACATTGCAGTCACCTGCGCCACCACAAGAGTAAGTGAGGTTGAAGGAGTGGAAGAAGCATCCAAGAAAGTGGGGTTAAAGTTCTATGCTCGCTCTGCTCAAAAGACATTGGAGCTGATCAATTCCTGGAAATTGACAGAGCATGGCCTGGTGCCAGGATTCTATTGGGGACTACCTGAGGATGCACCCGAAATCAGTGACGCGATAAAAGAGTTTTGTTACTCATTTGTGGCCCACAAACAATAGGTACGTACTGAGAGCAACCAATCGTGCAAGCACTTGTTTGAGCTGGAAGTACTGAGCCATATGCTACAGTAACAGCCAGTATTCACCACCAAAATCTGTACGTCTAGGGAAGCCAACAATTTCAGACCACCTGCTGATAGCGAGAAACGTCCATCTGAAGTATTTCGCAAGATTTCTGAAGAATATGGTCGGAAGTTGGATATGAAAGAAATAGAAAGAGCTTAGAGAAAGATTCTAAGTGATTCTATGTATAAAAAACTATGAATTCCTTCATTTTTCAATTTACCACCTCCTCTATCCTAATATGGCTGCATTCCACCACCTCTTTGATGGGAATGTGTTTGATGCAAGAATATTTCCCGTAATTCTGGTGCTGTCCTA
>CAZFAR010000148.1:0-6878 GCA_964516825.1 uncultured Thermococci archaeon | reverse complement strand
GAAGGACCCAGAAAAGATACATCTCTGGAAGTTCTGTCCAGATTGAAGCCTGCATTCAAGAAGGACGGGATAGTCACTCCAGGAAATGCCTCCCAGATCAGTGATGGTGCAGCAGCCGTTGTGGTGATGCTGAAGGAGAAAGCAAAAAAACTCGGGCTGACTCCACTTGCACAGATAGTGGATTACACTACCAGTGGGGTTGAGCCCGAATTGGTGATGGAAGCGCCCATTCCATGTGTGAGAAAGCTTCTCTCCAAGACGGGAAAGACGATGAAGGACATAGATCTTTTTGAACACAATGAGGCGTTTGCCACTGCTTCCTGTGCAGTGAAGAAAGAATTGAAGGTTCCTGAAGACATCTTTAACATTCATGGAGGAGCTGTAGCTTTAGGCCATCCCATAGGATGCAGTGGGGCACGGGTTCTAGTAACATTGATGTACGCTATGAAGGACAGAAATGCGCACAGGGGGATAGCTACTCTGTGTCTTGGAGGAGGAAATGCAGTAGGCATGATGATCGAACGTTAGTTTTTTCTCTTCTATTCTACTGTTTCTTCTATTATTATCTTAGGGCATATTTGATTTGGAGGTCAGGACTGTCAAACCATTGAATGCAGCTCAGAAATTTGAAATCCCCCCTCTGTGTTACTGATCCAGGCATGACTGTGCGAGAAGGAAGTAGCTGACTCCATATTTCATTCAATCGAACCTCTCTAAATCCTCTTGTGGTGTGAGCACGGATAGGCCCTCTACTCGTTGATAATCCCTCTTGTTCCAGGTGACCAGGTAATGAGAACCGGTAATGAGAGACGTAGCTGCTACTAGTGTGTCCCCTTCACCGAGTGAATATTTCTTGAGAATGTCTGAAGCTTTTTCAGCAATGTGACAGTCGACAGGCACCTCATGAAAGAGAGACATCAAATTTTTCGCATTTTCTCTTCCCGATTTCAATCCCCTATATATTTCAAAACAAGTGAAAGCAGATATGAACCCAATATAGTCACCAAATTCGATCCTCTCTCTGACAAATGTCATTGAAGACTGCCTCCTCTCCAGGAGAATTCTCTTTGAAGTGAGTATATCAATGAGGACATCTGTGTCAACTGTAATTTTTTTCAATCCAATCACCAAATCGAGACACTTTCTTTCTTTTTTCTAATATCTCAGGACTGATATCCACTGTTTCTGCCACTTCATCGACAATACTTTTCCTTTCAATTTTCCTGAGGATGAGGGTGTTGTCTTCAAAACGCACATCCAGTCGATCTCCTGCATGTATTCCAAGCTTATCTCGAAGTGATTTGCTGATAGTTATCTGTCCCTTTCGAGAGAGTTTCACTACTGTCATATCTTTACTTACGGAGTATGACTTATAAATGCTGCGCCAGCGTTGGCGTCTGCCAGTACACTCGATTTCTTCTCCTTCTTTTTCCATGCGATTGCATGGTCGAGGACACTCCCTGTAAGTGTCACTACGGTAAATTGAGGGTTTTCCTCAAGAAAGCTGTAAGACTTATGAAAGATTGTGGAAATTCTGGTGGTCTTGTGAGGCAAATGTGTGCCATGAAATGGGTATACCGGGTATATCTCGATCGACCGAAAGCTTTATTTACTTCAAATACTTTAAGTATTACACGAAGCATATATAAGTAGCAGAATAATGATGATAGCGAGGTGGTCAGCGTGGCTGAAGGAGATTCTATGATACTTGAAATGGATCCTAAGAAACTAGACGAGATTCTCAATTATTTGAAAAAAAATTATGAAGATGATAAAATCCTGATTAGTCCTAGTTCTTCTGGATATGGATATGCCATGCATCCCCATACTGAGGAGGAGCTAATGGAGGAATTTAATCTAACTGAAGACGATCTCAGTAAGTTAATGAACGATATCATGTTCTTCTTGATATCATTGGTAATGGAAAAGGAGGAAAGAGTTTTCGAAAAATTCGGAAAAACACAGGAAGTAAAAAACGTCTTGGACAAGCTCAAGCATCAACTGAAAAATCTGGTTGAATCTCTTCGTTTCAAGTTTTTCTGCAAGACTCAGTACCTCGAAGATTTTTCATGGGATATCTCCATTAGAGTGAGACAGACTGGTGGAATAAAGATGCAGTTCCCTCTTTCTGTGATAAAAATGAGTTTTTCAAGAGCGGGTTCTCCTTTGTCTCTACTCTTGAGTGAGGAAAACTCAGTTACTTTTGAGTGTACTCTGCAAGATATAGAAAGAATGATTGAATCCTTGGAAGAGATAAAGAATGCATTGATTGAACTCCAAAAAGAGGAGGGTAGGATATGAATGACATCACTATAAGAAAATATGACGAAGAATATCATGTCTCTCCAGACCGGGAGAAAGTGCTAGACATTCTGCATTCTCTACTAGCTAGTAGGAAGTGTGTTCTTTTCTTTGATGAAGAGATCACAAAACAAAGAGTTAGAATTCATTGGACTGTTCAGAAGTTCTATGTGCCTATGTCTTCTCAAATAGAGGAAAAGAAATCAGATTTACTCAAAGCCATCGATGCCCTTCAGTCATGCTTGGATGATCCAACAGAGCGCCATATACAGTATTTCAGATTCAAAGAGGAGTTGAAAAGAATGCGAGATATCATTGATGTGAAATACTGGGATCTCCTTAGATTGGTTGTTGGATGCATAGATGCAGCCACAAATACATCTGCAGTTGATCTAAATCCCTCAAGAGTAGAGGCATTCAGAAAAGTTATTGAGCAGGTCAAAGCAAATATTGACTGTTCAGCAGCAAACTCCCTGCTTGGAATACTGATTTCTGCAGGTTTGAAGCCAGTGCCCGATCTGCAGAATCTTGAATCCATGGAGATCTGAGTTTTTTGACTCAAGAGAGAACTTATCTGGACACCAATATTGTATATCATAGAAAACTTGGCAAGGAGGATATTATCATGATAATTGAATCTGCAATTGGCCACACATTCAAATATTGTTCTGCGTTCGTTGTTTCTGAACACAAGAAGGTGTTTCTTCAAACCATGCGGCTCCTATGGGCGTTTTTCAAAGAAAATAATAATTTTGGCGAGGTTCTAGATTGCATCAAGAATCACCATTGGAGATCATCACAAGAAGAAGATAGGTGTATAAAGATATTCAACTGGGTTGCAAATTATGGAAAATCAGCATATGTCCATGCAATAGCAAGATTAGAAAACATGATTTTTTCTTATGATATTTTCTTTTTTAGAGATATAAACGTGTTAGAAAGTGAAGTCAACTGTCCTTTTACGAATATGATGATTAATTCAAGAAATAGGATAACAAATGTCTCCTTCAAATGTCCAATGAAATGCTCATTATCAGATTTTATGAAAAATCAGAAAAAAAATCTAACCAAAGTACGAAAAGGGATAGGAAATATTACTCATTTGCAGCTTGTTGTTGCGATTCTGGAAAGGGTTATCAAGAATCCAGAAGAATGTGATGAAAGCGTGTGCAGGACTTTGGCAGATGTCATTATCATTCTTGAGGCTCAGGAAAGTTTTCTCGTTTGCAGTAACAATGAAAAGGATTTTAAACCGATTTGTAGAGTTCTTAAGAAGAAATTTCTTCCCATTAGATATTAGAAAATAAACAGTCAGCAGTCCTACCTTCATGGGAAATGAACCACAACCTTTTTCTAACTGCAAATCCATATGTTCCCATGCGCATAGCTCTGGTCTTTCCCCCTTCATTACCTCCAACCTTCCCTCCCTGCGGGATTGCTTACCTGAAGGCTTTCCTCCACTCTGGTAAGTGTTTCGACGCAAACCTGAACTACTACGAGACTGCACTCAACATGCTATGTGAAAATGCACTTCCTGTGGAAGCTGATCTTCAAGGATATGTACTGGAACCTGAACATCTGAAAGAGGCAGCAACTTTCTTTAGAGAAGATCTCTACAATCTGGAAGAATACAACAGACATGCCTCTATTTTCCTCAATTTTACCAACAAAATAGATCTGTACATCCGTGATGAGTTCATGAAATACGTCTTTGAGAACAGTGGATCTGATGAAGCCATGACCCTTCTTGATAGGCTTGTCTCACCCATTAGAGACTACAGACCAGACATGGCAGGATTTTCACAACTCGTTTTTTCCCAGAGAGAGTTCATCCTGGCAATGGCAAAGCGGCTGAAATCTGAAGACATCCCGATTCTTGTGGGAGGTGCTTCTCTTTCACAGAGTGCAGAATGCTATCTCTCTCAAATTGGGGGAATAGATCTATCCTGTATCTTTGATGCTGCCTTCTACGGGGAGGGGGAAATTCCCTTGAAAGCTTATACAGAGGGAGAACCTATTGAGAATATTCCAAACGTTGTGTATAAGAGAGAAAGAATTACAAGAAATAATGAGACAGGTGTTGATGAGCTTAACGTGCTTCCCTGTCCTGATTTTTCAGATTTCCCCCTAGGGAGATACTATGCGCCTGAGATCGTCCTTTCCTTGCTAACATCCAGGGGCTGCTACTGGATGCGGTGTACTTTCTGCATTCACCACAAATCGTATTACAGGTACAGGGCGCGTTCTCCAGAAAAGGTCGTCTCTGATATTAGGGAACTGCAGAAAAAGTACAATGCACACTATTTTCAGTTTGCTGATGAGATGATCCATCCCAGGACATTCAATCAATTGTCTGAGGAGATCCTGAAACAGGGGTTAGACATTCGGTTCTACTCCAGTGTGAAACCTACAAGAGACTTTACAAGTGACCTCTTGGCTAAGATGTATGATGCGGGAGCACGGGTCCTAATGTGGGGAGTGGAGTCAGGGACGCAGCGCATACTAGATCTGATTGATAAGGGTACTACTGTTCCAGATATAGAGAAAGTGTTAAAAGACAGTTCTCGTGCAGGTATCTGGAACATGGTTTTCATGATCATGGGATACCCCACTCAGACTGAACAGGAAGTTGAGGGGGACATGCGCTTTCTTGAGAGAAATCAACAGTATATTGGGACAGCAGCAAAATCGTTGTTCCAGCTCGAGGTGGGTTCCCGCATCTATGAGAACCCTGAAAAGTATGGCATCACCAGAACTGTACAGAGCCCTGATCCTTTTTCTGTAGTGTGCAGGTATGAAGTCTCTGAAGGGCTGTCCCGTAGAGAGATTCGGGCAGTGTACGGGAAACATGACCAGACCTTCTCGAAGATCGAGAAGGGTTCGCAGTATTTTGGGAGGCTGCGTGATCACATGCTGCTGTTTGCAGATCGAATGAGTAAGAATCCATGTGTATATTGATTTTTGAATCTGATCAGACATTATGGAATCTTTCAAGAGCTCAAAAGCTTAGAACCGATTATTATATAAATATTGCATGAGGTGGATTTACATGAAAAAGCTGGGCGCCTTCGTGCTGGCAGGTGTTCTCCTCGCGAGTTTTGCGACAGCTCATTTTGACAGGACCTTTGATCCTCATGTCCAGATTTGCAGGTGGCCCTACAGTATGAAAGCTGCCTTTATCCTATCCTGTGATGATATCTCTGCAGGCTACCCCCTCGAATATTTTGAAGAAATTCAATCCACCCTCAATGACCACAGTATAAAAGCCACCTTCTTTGTAATTCCTAACCACGGTGAATGGGATCTATTGACAGATTCTCCTCTATTCGTCAAAGCCCTCCACACTGCAGAAGAATCAGGGCATGAAATCGGGCTTCATGGATATGCTCACTACGAGGATGAGTTCGTCTGCCCACCGGAACAGCAGAGGCAGCTCCTCAGGAGAGCGCTATCCATCATGAAAGAGGCAGGGTTCACAGTAAAAGGGTTCAGGGCTCCCTGTTTGAAAACTACTCCAGACACATTGAAAATACTGAAAGAGTACAACTTCATATATGATTCCAGCACTTTCAGTGAGAGTGGCGACATCTCCTTTGAAGGTGATCTGCCAGAAATACCTTCAGGTTACGAGTATTCCTGGTATGTAACAGAAAAAGATCTATCCGGGAATCTGGCCCGCGCAAAAATGGATTTTCTATCTCAGTACGAGAAGGGAAGTGTCTTCTCCTTTTTTATCCACATGAAAGCAGCCAACGAAGGGGAAGGTATGAAATTCCTAGAAAGCTTTCTTGACTACATTGAAAAAAAAGAGGTATGGAATTTCACTTTGCTGGAACTCGTAGAATGGGAACTGCAGCTTCAGAATGTTCGATTGGATATACAGAAGACTGTAACTGGGGGAGAAATCACAGGTCACAACATTCCTGAAGGATTGGTTACAGAAATTCGCCTGCCTTCAAACTACCATGTAAAGAACCTCACAGAGGGTGCAGCAGTGACAATCCGTCCAGAAGGTAGCGACAATGTTTTTACTGTGACCTTTGAACAATCTCTTGAGAAGTGCGTCTTGTCCTTCATTTTGGATCCTCTTCCTGTATCTGGCATTTCCAATGAATGTCTGATTCTCTGTGGATCTGATTCTGATAATAATTCTAGTCCCAATTCTGGTTATGCTGACATGAATCTCCTGCAGAGAATGCTCGATGCCTGGGAGATCGACAACAGAGTAGTTGTAGTCGATCATCTATCTGAACAGCTGCTAAATTCTTCCATCATCCTGGTGGACAGAACCTATTTAAAGAGAACTCTCACATTACAGGAAAAGCTCCTCCTGTACTCTCTTGAAGATCGTGTCATTATCTTCTCAGGGTTCGAACCTCTATTTGTCACTGATCTGTTCCTGTTCAACAAGAAAACTGCTATGGAGTATGTTGCACTCCCCATGGAGATCCCAATCTCAAAGTACAAGGGATTCTATGACCTCG
Organism: uncultured Thermococci archaeon; assembly: GCA_964516825.1. Taxonomy (GTDB): domain Archaea; phylum Methanobacteriota_B; class Thermococci; order Methanofastidiosales; family SZ-28-30; genus SZ-28-30. The sequence goes on along the minus strand of CAZFAR010000148.1, from coordinate 93 downwards.
GCTACTACAGGATGAAGATTCTCAAAGGGAAAAGTACCTATGTCTACATAAGAAAATTGAGAGCTGACAGCCCTAGAGGACTTTACTGCAATC
>CAZFAR010000147.1:0-6881 GCA_964516825.1 uncultured Thermococci archaeon | reverse complement strand
CTTCTGCGGAAACCAGATCTTCAATGCCGAAGTTGTCGTAAACTGAAAACACTACAGTATACTCCTGAGCAGGATTTACCACATCAGGGTAGGAGATTACAGTAATCTCAGGAGGATAGTTGATACCTATTTCAAAGAACTCTTTCTGCATAATTTTGGCACCACTCCACATTTCTATGTCTGCCTCTACTGTACCAACTCCTGCTGCAGCATTCAAGGGGATACTGCACGAGTAAGTATAGACATTCTCCTCCCCAGGTTCTATACATTCAGTGTCTGCAGGATAAGTCTGAATTATGGTACACAGCACCTTGGAGGGATCAGAAAGGGTAATTTCTGCCGTTTCAATACATTCCTTTGCAGAAGTTTGATTCTTTATGGTAATATCAAAGAAGATAGTCTCCCCAGGCTGATAAAAGGATTTTTCCAGATTTATTTCACAGGTTAATGAAGGCTGCTGGACTAAAACGAGAAATAAAATGAAAGATACAAGAAATTTTGCATCCATCTCTATTTTCGCCTCCTCCAGAAGTAAATACCAATGACAGCTGCTCCAATAATGAGAATGAATATGCCGTAGCGGGGGAGTATTCTGAATTGCAGATCTTTCTTAAGGCTGTATTCCACTTGTAATGGATTTCCTGCTATAATTTCATCTCCAATTACAATGAGGATGTTCCAGGTACCTTTCTCATCGAAGGAAAATGTAGCATCACTGGCTAACGTGTAGCTCTTTCCGGAGGGTGCTACCAGAACGAATCCGAGCTCTACAGGTTCTTCTCCCTGGGCAAATCCCACCAAGAGATGGATGGGCTCAAACGCGTAGGCGTGGGAAGGAATATTCATGAACAAAGGCTTATCAAAGGGACGGACCGCGGTAGCTTTAGTTTCTTTCATTTCTTCTACTGTCTTCGTTAACTCTCTGGGACTCTCCGGAGCAGTTTCTTTCTCCTGGGGCCTGGGAGGTGCAACATCTTCTGGGACGATGAGCGTAAGTTTGTAGGCTGCAGACATGGCAAGATGGGCCATAGCAGAGTTGGGGGTAGGCACTGTCTGCGTAGGTAATAACGTGGGCTTGAACAGAATGCCGTATTCTCCCTGATACCCTGATTCAGCGTAGATGGAGAACTGGACCACTCTCGTGTCTCCAGGAGCGAGGGTGAATACAGCTGCATCAACAGTCACCCAGTCCAGGACATCCTGAAAAGGAGCGGATATGGAGATGACAAAAACCCGTTCTTCTCCTCCATTATTGTAGACTCTGAACTTGTTCTGATACGTAAAGGGAAAAGCATCAATGGTGAGCGTATCTACTGGAGGAGTGGCCAGGCCGATACCTGGCTGTGCTGCTATCAATGGAATGATCAGGACTGCAAATGGCAGGAACATGGACCAACGCATGAAACTACTTCGTTTGTGAGAATATAAAGGTTTCCAGGCTTGACTAATTTCTCTTGTTCTATTTCAGTATACGAGATCCGGCCATGATTGTTACACGTGTAACATGCATCGTTGCTGCCTAAGACCTGAAATTACACAACAATTTCGGATTCAGACTTGAGCCCTTCAAATACTTCCGGTATATCCAGTTCATCCACATCAAAATCCTTCAAAGCATACCTTATCGGAAGAATGAACCCATTCTTGTTTGAGAATCCATATGCTTCCAGTATCCTGCCAATACTCTCAGCTATTGGTTTCCCATTGAATGAGATGAATCGCAAAGCCTTGAACCGCTTCTGGAATCGACTGTTCTTACCATACTCAATGATCTTGTCCAGGAGCTCTATCAGTTCTTTTTTTGGAAAATCCCGGACAATGCTCAGCTCCACATTGAAATACTGCTCAGGATAGTTCCTGGTAGTCATCAAAGCCACTGAAAACCCTCCCTGGATTACCACATGGTTTGCTACAGTGACTGGATGTTTCAGTACGTCGCCTCTCTCATCTCTAATTGGGAAGAGTTTCCCGTACAGGTTGGCAGGGTCTTTCATGTTCAAGACAATAAATGCATCATCTTTCCCCAATCCTCTCAGAATCTCCACTGCTTCAGGCGTTGCATACTGGATACCCTCCACTCCTTCAATGAATCGCCCTTCCCTGATCTCCCCTCTCAGCAAAAGGATTCTTGATGCCTCTGAAAACTCCTGAAGAGTGACAGCTTCCCTGTTCACCCTTATCAGCTCTCTGGTGACGATTCCATACCTGAAAAAGAGCTGCCGCACCCGATCCAGTACATTACTTTTGGAAGGTCTCTCAATCAGTGCCCATTTCCCTTTTTCTACTCTGATCCCTTTCCTCTTGATGTTTCTGAAAATGGTATCATCAGTCACCTCACCAGGAGAGTGGGTCAAGTCCCAGGCAGCAGACATTCCTGTCAAAATAATGGATTCTCTCACTGAGTCGTAGGAATCGTTCTCGACAATTCCCAACTGGAAAAGCTGGAGAAGTGCTCTGCACACTCTTCTTCTGTCCATCTGCGTACCCGTGACTACGGCCTCAAAGGACAAAGATTCCCAGATCTTCAGAACCTCAATGATTTCATTGCATTCCTCTTCCAAATCCTCAAAGTACTCTGTCTGGACAGTAGTGTTCATGACAAATTGAGCATCCTCTCTGCAGTAGAGCTGGATTACCCCCCGATTGGGAAGGGCATACAGATTATGTTCAGGTAACAGATTGAATCTGCCGAAAGACATCTTTCCCTCAGAGAGGAGTTCATCCAGAAATTCTGATTTGTAGTCAGAGACTCTCGCAGCAAGCAGGTACCTCTCCCAACACGTTGCGTGCTCTTCCCAGGTTTGGAGCTGCTTTATTGCAGTGAAGACTCCTTCTCTTCCTTTCAATTGGGTATCAGGATGTATGTGCTGCCATTTTACCATGAAATCTGCATACCGATCGTAAGAGAGAGGTTCTACATGTTCTCTCAGAGATTTCAGGCTTCTCCGGTGAAGTTCTTCCAGATTCTTCTTCCAGCACCATTGAGGAGAACTCTTACTCCCAACGAAGGAGCCCTGGCTCACCAATCCTTCTTCCTCCAGAGAATCAAGAATTGCAGTCACAATCTCTGAATGCAGCCCATACCGTTCCATCAACTCGTACTTCGTCACCGGGCCGTGCTGCTTTAAGAAGATCTTAATTATTTCAGCCTGGGAAAGATGGTGATCCTGTTCTGTCCTCAAGTCTTCAGGAACCCATTCCTCCACCATGTAGTGAAGTTCTCCTTCTTCTAAAATACCCACCATAGTGAAAGCATGACGTCCCTTCCGAGAATCTGCACTCTTTCCATGTCTTGCAAAGGCAGCCTTATACATACTGAAAAGCTCGGTAGGAATCCACCGTTGCTCTGGCACTGCAAAGGGGATGTTAATTCTGAGAACCCTCTTCGTGCTGCACAACTGTTCCAAGTACAGTACAGCCATTTCCGGGTGGAATGCTCTCTCTTCAATTTCCGAGAAAGTCAGATCCCCTAAGGTCTGCATGATTCTCCCCAGTTCATCTGCAGATTTTGCCTTCTGATAGTCTAAGAGGAACTGGAGCTCTTTTTCTAAATGGATGACATCCTTTTCTACCAGTAGACTCTTTATAAGATCCTCATCGATCAACTGCTTCAAGACCTGTCTGTGTAAATGGATGAGCCGCAGCTTGCGCTCCTCATTGGAGATCGTGCCAAAGTCGCCAAATTGGCCTACCAGCAGTAACTGGTGTATAAAAGGAGATGGAATCCTTGTCTTACAGAATCTGACTTCAATCTCCTTCTTCTGTATTTTCTCGAGAATCTCCATCAAATGGGGGAGATCGAGCGCTTCTTCTGCACTCTCTCTTAAAGCCTCTTTTATGACTGGAAAGTTTTTGTCTTCTTTGAATTCATCCAGCAATTCTGTAGCTTTCAGACTCTGGAGCCACACGGGCACCTTCTTCTGTGCGTATTCCCGCAGTATGAGAAAGGATCTCACCGCGCAGTGACGGAACCGGGAAGTAAAAACAGGAGAATTCATGAGGATCTCATCGATAGTATTTCGAAGAAATTCTGCATTCACTGAAGAGAACACTTTTTCAGGATCCAGGTAAACACCTTCTGGCAGAGTCAGAAGTATTCCGTCATCCACTGTAGCAACTCCTACCTGTATTCCCCAGTTTTTCTGTATACCTACCATGAATGAATAGCCCCAGATATCGTTCACCCTGATCCCGAAGGGGGAATGCACAGCAATGTTCTGCTGCCCCAGCTCATTTCTGAAAGATTCTACCACAATATTCTGATCAGAAGGAAGGACATTCAGGACCATGTACTGCTCAGTGTAGTACCTGGCTACTGCAGAGGCGCCATCACAATCTAACAAATATTCAGACTGCAGCCATTCTTCCAGATCCTCTGAGTTTATTCTCATCTCTGCTTCTCTTCTGAACTTTCCCACCAGCAATCCAAGATCAAATGTGCGAGAAGGTCGCAGTCCTTCCCAGTACGGTATCGTGGGAGGCACTCCTGAGACTCGCTGCACCAGTACCTTTTTCTTGTCCAGTCCAGTCATCTGCCATGCCTGGGATCCCAGTATGAACACGTCTCCTATACGGATCCTCTCCACAAACCCTTCGTCCAGGGTCCCAATCTTGGATGTCTCCTGGTATACATCGTAATCAGAAACATCAGGTATAGCACCACTGCAGCGAAAAGCAATGTTCCGACTTCCCCGTGTACTGGTGATCCTCCTGTTCACTCTGTCATAGAATATCTTTGGATAGATATTTCGCATTATCTGTGTTGAGAGCATCTCCACAGTTCTGTTAAAGTCCTCCCTGGGCAACGAATGGTAACAGTATGATCTTTTGACCATTTCATAAAGTGCATCAGTGTCCCAGTCATCAGCAGCTGCACAGGCTACAATCTGTTGGGCCAGTATGTCCAGAGCATTGAAGGGAATCTTGGTCGTATCAATGATACTGTCTTTTATCCCCCTGACCAGGACTGCAGATTCTACCAGATCATCAGGGTCTGTGGCTATGATTCTACCCTTGCTGGTCTCCTTCAGGAGATGACCTGCCCTTCCAATTCTCTGCATGCCGCTGGACAAGGATTTGGGACTTTCCACATTGCATACTAAATCAATGGAACCAATATCGATACCCAGCTCCAGAGAAGAGGTGGCAACTATTGCATCCAGTTCGTTTGCTTTCAGCTTCTCTTCCATGTCATGCCGTATCAACCGGGACATGGACCCATGATGGCTCCCGATTCTCAGATTCAGTTCTTCCATCTCTTTTAACTGCAGAGCAATGTGTTCTGTACGGTAGCGGGAAGCAGTAAAAATTAGAGTAGTCTCGTGGGCCTGAATCATCTCAATGAGTTTTAAGTATGCAGAATTCCAGACCACATCATTTTTTGCCTCCAGTAGATTGTCCACTGGTGATATGACCTGCAAATCCAGGTTTTTTCGCGCCCCAATGTTCACAATTTCACATGGTCTGGGTGTTCCATTTTCTCTTCCCACCAGAAACCTTGCTATCTCCTTTACAGGGGACTGGGTAGCAGATAGTCCAATTCTTGCAGGGCTCCTTCCAAGAAAGGATTCGAGCCGTTCGAGCGACAGAGAAAGCTGAACACCCCTTTTGGATCCGGCCAGTGCATGTATTTCATCCACAATGACATATTGAACGTTCTTCAGACTTTCTCTAAATTTCTTGGTAGTCAGTATGATGTAAAGAGTTTCTGGTGTGGTAATCAGGATGTGGGGCGGCTTTCTGGCCATTCTTGACCGTTCTTTCTGCGTTGTGTCCCCTGTTCTAACCCTGGCTCGGATGGGCTGGCAGTGGATTTGCCTTTCTCTTATGTTTCTGAGGATTCCTTTCAGGGGCTCGTATAGATTCCTGTGCACATCGTTACTCAGTGCCCTGAGAGGAGAAATGTACAGTACATATATTGTGTCATCCAGGTTACCCTTGACTGACAGCTTGAAAAGCTCGTTGATGCAGAACAGAAAGGCAGCCAGTGTCTTTCCTGAGCCTGTTGGTGAAAAGATTAGCGTATTCTTTCCATTGGCTATCAAGGGCCATGCTTTTCTCTGGGGAGGAGTCAGAGCCTCAAAGGTGGAATATACCCATTCTCTGACGTATTCCTCAAAGTGTTCCATGACATGACGATCAGCTTGGGTAAACCTTCTCATAACTATTGTCTTTTTAGTAGAGCTTTTTAAGTATTTCTCAACCCTGTTACACGTGTAACAATTCTGTGTAGTAACGTCTCATCTCTTGATTCTTTCAAATCTTAGTGGAGAAGCATTATCATATTTCAAGTACAATCTTGGCTTCGGCTCTCACATTAACATCTTCATCTTCTGTTACTCACTTTTCTCCGGAAAAGCCCTCGTCGTTATACAAATTCTATCAGGATCATTGAATTCTATCAATCTCGTTGAATTGACTGCCTTTCCTCCTACGAACACACTACCTAGAACATTCTCTTTGAGAAATACACTGATCATGCTGCTTTATTTTGTGAGATGTCTACAAGATCTATTGGACTCATACTGTGGAGGACTTCCACAGTATTTTCAATGTTACCAATAGCCAATAGCCAATAGCATAATACTTATAAGGCGTGAAAATCAATGCTTCACATAGAAAGTGATACCATCTCCATATCAAAGAAGGAGTATGAGGATATGCTTGACTACATGGAAAGAATGAGGGAAACAATTGAGGTTTTGTCTGGTGAAGAAACTGTCAGAAAACTCAATAATGCTCTAGAGAGAGTAGAACGTGGCGAATTCTTAACGAAAGAGGAAATGAGATTTGATGACCCATGAGCTAGTTCTTGACAAGGCGTTCAAGAAAAACTTGTCTAATATTGACAAAGAAATCATCCTGCCATCAGGCATTGATAA
>CAZFAR010000146.1:0-6927 GCA_964516825.1 uncultured Thermococci archaeon | reverse complement strand
GACGAGTAGGAGCCAACGAAGTGTTCGCAGACGAATCAACTCCGCCTGAGCTACTGGAGTATATCCGTGAGCAACTCAGGAGTTCTCTGGGACCTGGCCAGGGTCTTGGACAGTTCACGACTACAGAATTTAGAGAACTTTTCGAGAACGCAGGATTGAATGTGATCCATGTAATCAAGAAGCCGCCGATGAGCATAGCAGGAGATCTCATGAAAGTAATGGGCGTACGTGGCTTTCTGCAGTATTCGATCAGAGCTAGCTACGATTTGTTGACAAATTCGGAATTGAGGAAGAGCGCAGTGAGTGCAGCTCCAGCAAAGAGGATCATGGAAAGGAAGAAAGATACGAAAAAGTTCTTTGGATACGCATTGATAGTTGCACAGAAACCTTTTCCTTTTCAATGATGGTCCATCTCAAGGTGCTCATCGCTCACCATCACCTTTTCAGTAACCCTATTAATAAACTTTTCTGTTACTATTGATAGTAGCAGAATCTAGATGCCACAGACATATCGACGGATTGAATGTGTTGGTATTAACCAATCATTGGAATAAAGCCTCGTTAGGACTGGAAATTGCTTATGATTCAAGTTATATCTATTTCACAGTCTTCTTTCAATTGAAAGATAGGGGGATCCTGTCGTTCTTTAAGAAATAAGCTTATGAGATGATCAAAGAGCTGGCATTAGAGGGAGAATCTTTGAGATGTAGTACCGATGTTATAGAGAGAAGAAAACACGGCAATTGGCATCTACATATCAAGAAATAGATGTGCGAAAGAGGTTTTTTACAATCAATCTTCAACGAACAGCCATGTTACACGTGTAACATTTCTATTCCACTATATTTATATACCCTGATGGTCATGACCAGCTAAAAGAACACTAGAGGAGGTTGACAAAATGGCTCTCAATTGGGATCCCGTATACGTGGTAAACCTGTTGCTCTGCATCATAATAGTTGCCCTCGCATACTGGGGCTACAAGAAGAGCAGAGACCTGACACCTTTATACATCGGTATAGCCTTTGGTCTATTTGGTATTTCGCATCTTGCAGTGCTTCTGGGCTTGAAAGATGCTCTGGAGACTGGATTGATTCTCGTCAGGTTACTGGCCTATTTAGTAGTGATATTTGCCTTGTACAAAACTGCAACCAAATAAGAGTATCTGAGGAAAACCTGTCCCTGATGACTCTGACTTCAAAATGCCAGAGTAGTTTTTTGGGTCAGGTTTTTCATCTCTTTTTTTACATATCTCTTTGATATACAATTTGGCTATCCGTCTCTTGTGCATCAAGAATTCCGGGTTATTCTGTCCAGAAAACCCATCCTTCTGGACCTTTCATACCCTTCAGAATGCCTTTTTTCACTCTTCGGGTCAATGTGTTGTGGATCACACTGGATCTGCCTTCTGTTGCAATTCCTCTGCTTTCCAGAGCTTCTTCCACATTTTCCCTTGTTCTCTTATGGCCAAAGAATCCCTCTCTAATCAATGCATCAATGAGATATGACCATCCCTTCATTTTTTGAATTTTTCTCTCCTCGTTCCATCTTTCCTTGAGTCTCTTCACAGCAGATCTGCACTTCTCCTCAATGATTTCAAGGGGTTCACCCACTATGTCAATCTCTTTCAAATTACAAGTACCAAGCCCTCTCTTCACGAATTCCTGGATTACTCGCATCTTCTCAGGCTTCAACCCAGCCAGGTGAGCTCCCACAGCTTCAACAGCTACAGCATCCCTGCCAACAACAAGCAGATTCATAGGCTCATATAAATTGCCATGCCAGAGATAGGTACCATCCAGTACAGCTAAATCTATTCCGCCTACTGCCTCATAGATATCTGCGAGCAGAGGATAGAATATGGTATCCTTGTGGAATTTAGCTTTCTCTGGGTCTGGAGTGCACCCGAACAGATTCTTTAGAATGCTTCCTTTCTCATAGGTGCGGAATATGTGGGTATCAACAAGAATATTGGGTTTGAAGAGAACGTGGGACAAATCCATTTCTATTCCAGCGATTTCAATCCTTCTTGTATCAGAATCCTCTGAAAGATTGAAGGGCTGAATCCGTTCCGTGAAGAGCTCACGCCAGAGCTGGAGCCTTTCTGTACCAGTTCCCCGATAGTTATTTGATTCTGCAAAGAATATCCTGGGAGCAATCTTGAAGCTCTTGACAATTTCATTGACGACATTGACAGATGAATGATTTCCTGCTTTGTGAGAGAAGACTCCCACTTTCACGACAACTGATCTTTGAGAGGTGGTTAAGTCATCTATTCCTCCAATTAACTGCAGAGCCTTTCTGAATGATTCTTCGATATTTTTACCAAATTCAATTACTGCAACTTTGGGAGACATACATACACTCTCCTGCAATTTCATGGTCTTCAAACTGTGACATTTGCGAGAACATTCATGGCCTTATGTATTTAAGTATATTGGTACTTACTCTATTGGGTTTCTGCTTATGAGGAGATGATATGACGAAAATCTTTCTGCACTCACAGTATTGGCAGAACCCTGAGAATCTGTGAATTGATTCGTATTTCTGATTGTGTTACACGTGTAACAATTTTATCCCTGATCACTACTTAACAGCAGAAATGAAATCATAATCTGCAGGCACAGCCGAAATTGAGGATCACAAGGCTTATAAATTGTCAGATCCACTCGTATCATGACACTTGATAATCGAAAGGTGGCTGGAGCACTCCTTATTTTCGCCAGTATTCAGTTTCTCTTGATATTGGTGGTAGCAGAAGCATTGTACCCTGATTACGGTGTCTCAAAAAACTACATCAGTGATCTCGGTGTTGGGCCTACTGCCCTCCTTTTCAATGGATCAGTGTTCCTCCTTGGTGTAATAGCAGTAGTTGGTGTCTACTTTGTGCACCACGTATTTGGGTTCAAGCTTTTTTCTATTCTCTTGATTCTAACAGGTATTGGTGCCATGGGAGTGGGACTGTTCCCGGAGGATGCTGGGTTAGTTCACGCTGTTGCTGCCCTGATTACCTTCCTTTTTGGTGGACTTTCTGCTATTGTGTCCTGTAAGCTTCTGAATTCTCCTCTCTCGTATTTCTCTGTTTTCCTGGGAGTAATGTCGCTTGCAGCGCTTGCTCTCTTCATATCTGGTACTTTTCTAGGGTTAGGTCCTGGAGGGATGGAGCGGATGATTGCTCACCCTGCTTTGCTCTGGGCAGTTGCCTTTGGAGGGTCCCTGATTGGTCATTCGAAATGATGGCAGAGAGAAGAATGCGTGTAACCCTGGATGAAAATAGAAGCCAGCAAAAATCAGAAGCAAGAAACTGATCCAATTAGTCAGGTTCTCTCAGATTCCCTAAGGTTGCCAAGACCAATTCAGATAGTGCAGGATGTATGTGCATGCCTTTCCCAATGGATTCTATGCTCCCTCCTGTAGCCATGGCGTTTATGACTTCCTGAATCAGAATAGAAGCATGAGGACCAATGATGTGGAATCCCAGTATTTTCCAGCTCTTCTTATCAACGATAGCCTTTGCATATCCTTTGTCTTCCATCATGGCCATACCTTTTGCTACGCGGGAGTAGGGCGCCTTTCCCACTAGAATGTCATGCTCCTTTCTTGCCTGTTCTTCTGTGAGTCCCACAGAGGCAATCTGGGGACAGGAAAAGACAGCATGCGGGGCTGCAGCATAATCCATGGGTATCTTCTTCTCATGGAGACTGTTGTGCCATGCTATGTCTGCTTCTGTATTGGCTACATGCCTGAACATCTGCTTCCCGATAGCGTCTCCAAAAGCCCATATATTAGGCTTTGTCGTTTCCAGATACTCATTTACTTTGATGTAACCTCGTTTATCTGTTTCCACACCAGTATTTTCTACTTTCAGAAGATCTGCATTGGATTTCCTTCCTGCTGCCACCATGATCTTCTCAGCTGTAAACTCCTTTTTTCTGCCAGTTCTGACCTCTTTTCCAATAACTGTGTATGCATTCTTATTCTTTTTCACCTCTACAGCTTCAGTGTCCATATGAATCTCCATACGCTTTTTCATTTCTTTTTTTAAAAGATCAGATATTTCTGGTTCTTCATTTGGGAGTAATCTATCACCTCTCTGCAATATTGTTACTTTCGTGCCCATAGCTGCAAAGAAATGTCCGTATTCAGCAGCAATGTAGCCGCCGCCTATAATGATGAGACTTTCCGGCCTTTCTGTCAGAGCCAGGACATTCTCATTGGTCAAGTACTCACAGGTTTCTATCCCTTTGATTGGAGGAATCAAGGGCCTTGCTCCAGACACGATGAAGATTTTTTCACCCTTTATCTCTTCTCCTTTGACCATCAGGGTGTAGTCTCCGGTGAAATAGGCTCCATCTTCGTAGAAATCCAGATCTTTGGCATGGGTAATGCTGTGTTTAATTTCTTCTTGACCTTCTTTGACAGTTTTTCTCATTCTGTCCATTATTAGGTTGAAGTTGATGGTTTTGACATCTGCAGTAATTCCCAGTTTTTCCGCTTCCTGTATCTCTACTATGACATCTGCAGGGAATATCAGCATTTTCGAGGGGATGCAGCCCACATTCAGGCAAGTTCCTCCCAAAGGTCCCTTATCAATTAAGGCAACCTTCAATCCAGATGTTAATGCCCTTTCTACGACAATGGAGCCAGAGCCAGATCCTATGATAATTACATCATACTTCATGGAATGAATATTCTTTGGGGCTTTAAATAGTTAAAGGATTCATAATTTATGAGGACGTGAAGAACTGCATGATTGATGGACAGATATGGGACAGATCGTTTTTTGTTTTTTCTGACTTTTTATGACAGAATCTTGCCTATTCTTGTTATCGGACAATCAGAGCATTTTCGTACTTCAATGTAAGATATGAAGCGCTTTCTCTGATCCAGGAGAGAAATCTATCCTCATTCAGTAGACTTGTGTGAACAGCTATGAAATGGGTCGAGTCTCAAGGATCATAACAGAATCAAATTCTATAGTGCCTTTGCTATCATTGCAGAGAAACAGGGTCACTTGGCAAGTTCTCTCAAAGTCCTTGGGTGTCCATCCCACGCTGGCAGTTTTCCATTTTCCATCGGTATTGTCAAACAATTGGTCTTTATGAGTATCATAGGGTCCAATTCCCCAATTTCCCAGTCCAACACCACCTCTTGCCCCCTGTGAGCTGTACTTGACTAGCAGGGTGTAAGTGATCCCATATCTGCACTCGATACAGCTCTGGTAGATACCAGTCCATTCATTAGTTGCAGAGTCGCGATATATTGTCACAACACCATCGGCTTCATCAATGGCAGCATCACCATACTTTTCCCAATGCGCGAGTTTTTCCTCGAAGCTGGCATTCATGAGTGGATGCTTCGGGCATTCAATCATTTTTTTTCGGAATTCTAGTAATTCAACTAAATCGAATGCCTCTTCTATTCTCACAGAATGATGAGCACTCTTGTCAACAAATCCATTTTCATTCTTCAGAATTAGTCCTGCAGTGTCCGACCCAATCCCAGAATCCGTCGAGAACTCACAGTCAAGAATTTTCTCATCAATCATTTCTGATGAAGTTTTCCTGCTACTCTGTACCAGGTCACTGATTATCTCCATTTCCTTTTTTTCTATTTCTTTAGCAGTAGCCATTGGATCAGTGAGTAGAGGTTCTTCTATGATTCCCTTCTTCTTGGCAGCAGGAATTCTGTCTTGGATAGATTTCAAAAGAGCCTCATTTGGCGGCGGCAATTCTCCTGAAAATTGACCGAGAGTGTCCGAACGCTTTATGTAGATCTCATAGTAAACTGTTATTGTTCGCCTCGGTGCATTCGCCCAAAAATTGATTTTTATTCTGCAGTCGCGAGGATCGTTAGAGACCCACTTTTTGGAAGAAACGCCTCCTGCCGAACTCGGCCAAACTGCAGGAGAAATAGACTGTTCATTCAGATCACACCGTGTATACTCGAATGGACAAGATCCCCCTCCAGTATAGTAGGGTTTAACTCCTTTCTCAACCCACTCCTCAATCTTCCCATCTTTTCCCGACCTTTCCCTTGCACCAACCTCCCTTCCCTCTTTGAACCCTGTAAAAGCTCCTGATGTCCTCTTCAAGTGACCTTCAGCAAACTTGATTTTTCCTAGATTGTCATACAGACGTCTAACCTCAAAAATCGTTCCATTAACTGATTTGTCGACAAAATTGCCATAATCTTGTATGAGTGAAAGGAGTATCTCAGAGACACGATGTGTCAGGATTTTACCACGACCAAGGAGCAACTCAAAGTATGTGCGCTTTAACCAAGTCAGGGAAAACCGTACTCGAATTTTCATTTCCAGGTCCCTCAAGTCATTGTTGGTCACATCCTTGTATGCTTTCTTAAGGGGTATTGGGTAGTAGTGAATTCGATCAAAAGGATTGAAGCCATACATGATTTTATGTTTTAGATAGTAGATAGCATATATGTCGGCGAAATACTTATGGTAAAGATCTCCCACATTCCATTGGCTTCGAGGCCATCCCTTACTGCTTAAGAAGTCTCCCCAGTTTTCGTCAGCTATAACATGGCAAACCCAACCAGCAGCCCATGCTCTTGCATCATCAGGGTGATCGCTCTCTCCGCAAGCTTTAAACAATTTTTCAGTGAATGCACGTGTACGCGTTTTCTCACCGAGAAAAAGAGTTATGTCTGCTAAGACAGCCCCGTCTCTGAACAATTTATCATATGGACGCACAGCTTTCCTTCTTATCTCATATAGAGACTCTGCTGCTTTGTCAGCTATCCTGTCATGCATTATGAGATCAGCCAAGGTAGTTCACCTCCCCTAGGACAAATTTTGCAGTCTTACGTGCCTCTAAAGAGCGATCATCTACTGATTTCAGTGCTGGTATTTTTGGCATTATAATCAACCACCTTGTTAAACTTCTCACATTCATTCTTTTATCT
>CAZFAR010000145.1:0-7006 GCA_964516825.1 uncultured Thermococci archaeon | reverse complement strand
ATCGCCCGGGTAGAATTGGTATTGAATGAAGTGGAAAAGCAGATGAATCGACTGGAGACAGAAAAGAATGACGCATTACGCTACCAGTTTCTGAAAGATGAAATCTTCAATCACAGAGGCTGGCTCTACAAAGGTGAACTGGAGGAGGCAGAATCTGACTTGAAGCAAACGATGGAGTCCATGAAGAAGTACACTGTTGAAATTGAGGATATGAATCAGAAAATATCGGAAATTGTCCAGAAAATTGCAGAAAAAGAAGAATCCTATGATCTGATCGATTCTGAAATCCAAAAATTGGGAGAAGAAAAGCATGTATCCATTACCAGAGAGATCGAACGCTTGAAAGGAGAGTTAAGAACTGTAGAACAGGCACTAGCCTATCTGGAGGAGCAGAAGCACCGAATGGAAGAAAGAAGGTCTAAGGAAGAAATGAATCTTGAAAATAACAGAAATGAGATTCGGAAAGAAGCGGAGAATATAGAAACACTTGAAAGAGAAAAGAAAGATCTAAACGCGAAGATTTCAGAGTTAAAGCAGAAATATCAGGATCTCTTGTCAGTTCTATCAGAAACTGGACTGGAGAAGCTAGAGAAAGTGTCTCAGGAACTGGATGAGAAAAAAGATGAATTCTTCTCATTGGAGGCTCACCTCGATATTCTGGAAAATGATCTAAGGAATCTGCAGAAGCTGCAGGAAGAGACTCAGGCAGACATTGAAATGCTGTCCTCACAGAGAGATAAATTACAGAAAGAGGGTTTCAAAGTAAGAGAATTGCTCTCGAAAACTGAAGAAAGAATAGTTCGAATTACAGAAGAATACTCGGTACTAGAAGAAGAGAGAAAGAGGTCAAGAGAGAAAATCTCTGAAATAGATTCAAATTTCCTTCAGAAAAGATCTGAATCCATTCGGTTGCACTCCAAACTTCAGGCATTCAAAGAAGATCAGAGAGCTTCTCCCTACAAGGCAGTGAATGCAATATTACAGGCAAAAAGCCGCATTCCAGGCATATTTGGCACGATCTCACAGTTGGGGGAGACTGAAGCCCTGTACCAGACTGCGCTGGAAGTGGCAGCAGGTTCGAGACTCTTCAATATTGTGGTAGACACTACCGAGACTGCCAAGAAATGCATCCAGTATTTAAAGGAATGCAGAGCGGGGAGGGCTACATTTCTGCCTCTGGACAGATTGGAGAAAAAATTCCTGCCCAAAATCTCAAAGGAAGGGACTATTGATTACGCTATTGACCTCGTGAACTTTGATGCAAAATTCAGGGCAGCTTTTGAATATGTCTTTTCTGACACTCTCGTGGTAGAAGATCTGGATGTGGACATAAAACATGCGCGCCTGGTAACACTGGAAGGTGACGTTTACGAGAGGGAAGGAGCAGTCACAGGAGGTCATTATTTCAAAAGGAAATATTCCAGTGCTTTCCTGATCTCAGAAGATCAGACTCAGTTCAGAAAGGTACAGGAAGAGCTGCAGCTGCTGAAAAAGGAAAGAGAAGACATACAGGGGCAACTATCTGTGATTGAACCGAAATTGCAGGAATTGTACGATGAAAAGATCAAACTGGAAGAAAGGGTTCCCTCTCTAAAGAGAGAGCATGAACGGATTACAGGAGAAGAATTGGACGTTGCCTCAAAAATAAAAAAAGAAAAAGAGAAACTGTCAGAGATTCAAAAGGAATTGCAGGCAAAGAATGAGGAGCTTTCCAGAAACGTACTCTTAAGAACAGAGCTTCATGAAAAGATAGAATATCTGGAAAAAGAGAAGGAAGAAATCTCAGCACCCTTAAAAAAGGATGAACTGGCACAGATTGAGGCTGATCTGGAGTCACTGAGAAACCAGTTGAATGAAAAAGATCAGGAGAAGGTGCAGACCGAATCCAGGCTGCACTACCTGAAAGAGGACACCATAAAGAGCGAGAACAGCATTAAAGAGCTTCTTCCTCACATTGGGGACCTGGAAGAGAAGACTGAAGGCAAGAAAAAAGAAAGGGCAGACATTGGCAGAATTCTCCAGGAAAAGATCGAGGAAGAGGAGAACTTTGATGAGAAGATCAGAGATTTACGTACTCACAGGAATGAAATGCGTGAGGATGTCTTTAGATTGAGACAGGAAAAGGAAATACTGCAGAAAAAGGTGTACGAGGATGAATCCACTCTAAAAGTGCTGGAAACCCAGAAAGTCCAGCTGGAGGATCAGATAAAGGAGCTGCAGGATTTAAGTGCCCAGTATCCTGTAAAGGGCGAATACGAAGATTTGAAAGAGTTGAGCTTCAAGATCAAGCAAATGGAAAAGGAAAAGGAATCACTTGAACCCATCAACATGCGCGCAGTAGAAGAGTTTGAAGAAGTCCAGCTGCGGTACATAACGCTGAAAACGAGAATTGACAAACTGTACGAGGAGAGACAGTCCATTCTGGACTTCATTGCAGAAGTAGAGTCTCAGAAGAAGACAGTCTTTCTAGAAGCGTACTACAAGGTGGCAGAAAACTTTGCCCAGATCTTTGCCGAATTATCTCCTGAAGGTTCAGGTTCTCTAATCTTAGAAGATGAAGATGATCCATTTTCAGGTGGATTGGATATTGAAGCTTCACCCCAGGGAAGGGAATTGAAGAGAGTAGAAGCCATGTCTGGTGGTGAGAAAGCGCTGACTGCCCTGGCTTTTGTGTTTGCAGTTCAGCGGTACAAACCTGCTCCTTTCTACGTCTTTGATGAGATCGATGCACATCTCGATGACGAGAATGTGGCCAGGGTGGCAGAAATGATCAAAAGGGCATCAGAGGATACGCAATTCATTGTTATTACCTTGCGGGATGCAATGATGGCATCAGCAGACATACTGTATGGCGTTTCAATGAAGGAAGGCATATCGAAGATCGTTTCAGTAGAGCTAGAGAAGATTGCTGAGTACAAGGAGCCTTTAGAACCTGTCATGGTTGTCTAGGGAACAGTTGTTTTCCTTCTCAACTTGAGGACTATCTTATCTGTATCCTTTTTCTCTTCTAAAACCTGAAACTACCCAAATGCAATTCTCTCTGACAAAATATTCGAACCGACTCTGACCAACTCTCAAGCGATAGAGATATCTCTTTTTCCTCTTGAGCTTCTTGATATTGCATCGTACTCGATTTCTAAAAGGATCTTCTCTTAGAAGTTTTAGAGCTTCAATACATTTGCCTCTCTCTTCTTCGTTCAGCCTGTCAAGGAAATCAACTACCGTGGGATGCAGTCGTATCTCGAGAGTAACCCTCATTCTCTCTGAGCCTCATATTGTTCCAGTGATATGAATCTCTCTTTATCTCTTTCCAGTTTCTGATACTGCTTCTCAATATATTGCTCCAGGTCAAATTCTTCATAGAGATCGAGCAGTCTTTCTATTATACTGTTGAAGGTTTCATCCTCAATTCCGCATCTTTTCAGTCTGTCTCTAAGACTCTCATCAATGGATATGGTTGTAGTGCCCATGCTCTCTTGTATGCATGCAAGCAATTATAAAGGTTTCCTTATTGGTGCTTATTGGTGGAAAAGAGAGCGAAAAAATATTAGGACTCAACAAGCCAAAGTACTCACCTATATAAGGAGGCCAATCCACCACTCCCTATGAAAGTCTTAGGTATCTGTGCATCGTACAGAAAGCTCGGAAATACAGAAATTCTAATAAAGGAAGCACTGAATGCCTGCTCTGAAAGAGGGGCTGAAACTGAATTCATCCGTTTGACCGATTTCACTATTGAACCCTGCAAGGGTTGCATGGCCTGTATATTCAAAGGTGAAGAATGCAGAATTCCAGACGACATGTCTGCACTGCTCGATATCCTGGAAAAGTCTGATCGTCTCATATTCGGGTCCCCTACCTATGTTCTGGCTCCGCCGGGAATTGTTAAGATGGCACAAGATCGCCTCTTTCTGACACAGAACCATTTCAGGGGGAAGAAAGCCTCTACTGTGGGAGTTGCTGCCCTGCCCGAATGGGAACCATTTCTGCTGCCATTTCTGAACATGTTTGTTTTAAGCTTTGGATATGAACTTGTAGACAGCGAACTCTTTTACGGAGCAGGTCCTGGAGAGGTTCTCCTCGAAGAGAAAAATATCGAGAGAGCCAGGAAAATAGGAGAACGATTAACAGACGAGAATCCGGACAGACTTCCTGTTGTCGATGCATGTCCAGTGTGCAGAGCCACCTTCATCTCTCTTACCCTGATGAAATGCCCGGTCTGCAACCTGAAAGTATCTTTCGAAGATGGGAAAGTCATCTACGCTCCGGCAGAGCATCACCGCTTCACCGAGGAAGGATGGGCAGAACACCTGGAGAACTGGATATTAAAAACAGAAGGAAAATATTTCAAAAATCTAGAAGAAATCAAAGAATTAAGAGGAAAATACCACTAGCAATACTTCTCCATGTCACTGATCTCAGCTGATTCTCCGTAAAATAGATGAGAAAAGCAGTCACAATCAGAACAACCGAATCCTTTAACATAGGGCAGATCAATCTTCTTGGAGACCTCACATTCCTTTCCTTTTACAATATAAATTCTCTTGATTCGAGCTTTTTCCAGGAAGTAATCAATGTGCCAGTGGAATTTTTTCTCTTTTTTTAAATGCCTCTCGAGCCTTTTTTCTGAAGGTGCTGAACCCACATAAGTGTAGGTACCTCTCCTGAAGAGTATGGTTCCCAGTTTGCCTACCTCAATTTCTGTATCTTTGAAAAGCTCCATGACCAGCACATACGTGAATGACACAGGCCATAATGGGAATCTTCCCTATAAACCCTTCCATTGAGATGTCTGAAAGTGTTACACGTGTAACAACGAACCAGATCATGCAAGAGGCTCACTTAATCCCGCTTTATAGGCAGAAGTGAAGTTTCATGCATGACCTATCCACTACGTGCGATTCCACTGCTGAGACACTAGAACAATCAAACTCCAGAAACTAAGCAAAAAAAGGAGAAATTAAAGAAATTTCCTGAGCACGTCCTCCAGAGTGGGTTTTCCGATCTCCTGGAGTTCGTATCTCACTCTATATACTGGTTTGTCCACTCTTATTATTCTCGTCAAATCAATGGGAGTACCAACAATGACTGCATCGCACTCTACTGCATTGATAGTCTCCTCCAATTCTTTAATCTGTTCCTGACCATACCCCATTGCTGGCAGCACAGCACCTAAATGCTCAAACTTGTCAAAGGTCTCCCTTATAGAACCCACTGCATAAGGATAGGGATCCACGAGTCGAGCTCCCATTCTTTCTGCTGCCATGGTCCCAGCACCGTAAGGCATCCCACCATGGGTGAGCGTAGGACCGTCCTCAACCACCAGGACATCCATTCCTGTAATATCTGCATCGATGAACTGGGGTGAGGCAGCCTCAATTATGACTGCTCTCTGTGCCAATTCTCTGACACTCTCCCGTACTGAAAATACATCTTCCGGGTAGGCAGTATCGACCTTGTTGATCACCACGACATCTGCCATTCTCAAATTGGTTTCTCCTGGATGGTAGCATCTCTCATGGCCAGCCCTGTGAGGATCTACTACTACAATGTGCAGATCAGACCTGAAGAAGCTCAGATCGTTGTTCCCACCGTCCCATAAAATGATGTCTGCCTCTTTTTCTGCTTCCCGCAGGATCTTCTCGTAGTCCACACCAGCATACAGGATGACTCCTCTGTCAATGTGAGGCTCGTATTCTTCTCGTTCTTCTATTGTACATTCGTACTTATCCATGTCTTTGTAGGTAGAATATCGCTGGCAGATCTGTTTTCTTAGATCACCATAGGGCATGGGGTGCCTCACTACTACCACTTTTTTTCCTGCTTTTCTCAAGATTTCTGCCACTTTCCGGGTAGTCTGGCTCTTGCCACTTCCTGTCCTCACTGCACAGATCGAGATTACAGGCACTTTCGCCTTTAGCTGCATGTGTTTTGGTCCTAGTAATGCGAAGTCAGCTCCTGCAGCCAGGACTTCTGAAGCTTTGTGCATCACATACTCATGAGATAAATCACTGTACGAGAGAAAAACTATATCTATGTCATGTTTCCTGATTAAATCAACTAGATCAGCTTCTGGAAGTATGGGAATACCCTTGGGGTACAACGTTCCAGCTAATTCTTGAGGATACTGTCTCCCTTCAATATCGGGAATTTGGGTAGCAGTGAAGGCGATAACTGTGTAGTCGGGATTATCCCGGAAGTGCATGTTGAAATCATGGAAATCTCTTCCGGCAGCACCCATGATGATTGCTTTCTGTGGCATACTTGGTGGTTTGAACATTGCTTTAAAAAGGTTTGGGGCTCGATCTAACCTAAAGAGGCAGATTAATGAATAATGGCTGAAAAGATCAAAATCAAGTCAGTTACACGTGCAACAAATGAACAGCGAATGTTTCCATCCACTAAGAGAATCCAGAAGCTCATGAAGCTCGTGAGGACAATGATCCTGGAGCTGTCAAATACTAACTCGTGTGACTATATAAAGTTCAGAAAAATAGTCATCCCATAAGCTACGGAAAATGATATGGAAAAGGGAAAAGAATATAAGAATAGTTCTTCAGTCTACTCGCAGAGATTTTCCCCACAGAAATTGTTGGCGATCCAGATGAGAAGAGTGGCGAGATTACTTGCTATCTTGGCGTATTTCTTAAGTATACTCTTGATTGGTCCGGGCACCCACCACCTTCTAGCAAGCCAATTGAGGAAGTTCTGAATGTCTAGAAGCCAAGTTGCATACTTTATCAGCAGTTTCTTTATTTCTGGAGGAATTTTGACTCCCTTGGTACGAATTACTGAAAGGCCTGCCCTCTCAGTACTGATAGCCTGTATGATGACGTCAGCTTTTTTGTTATACTCCGCCATCTCCTTCTCTTCTACTGGTGTAATTACTGGAGTGACCTCAAACGCGCTAAGCATGGCTTCCATGGCTTTTGTTTCAGTCTCTAGGGCTTTGACTTCATCCGCAAATTCTGGCTTTTTCCTGAGGCCTCCAATTTCGTCTCTTAGT
>CAZFAR010000144.1:0-7010 GCA_964516825.1 uncultured Thermococci archaeon | reverse complement strand
ACAGGCACGAAGAGTTTCAAGATTTCGAATCAGAATGAATTGGCTCCTAAAAGGAATCTGGATAAATGCAGAATCACATACAAATCCGTATATTGATGCAGTTCAGCTGTTGTGATACTGATGATACCATAACCTTTAAATCCTCATTTCCATACCACAGTAAGGAGGGAGAAAAATGCTGGAAGATCTAAGAAAAAAGAAAAAAGAATGGGAGGAAACCTCCTCACTCAAAGAACGTCAGGAGAAATTCATCACCACATCATCACGTGAAATTGACAGATTGTATACCCCTTTAGACATTGAAGATCTCGATTATGTCAAGGATCTGGGATTTCCCGGTCAGTATCCCTTCACGAGGGGGGTGCATTCCACCATGTACAGGGGACGAATCTGGACTATGCGACTATTTTCAGGATTTGGAACTGCTGAAGAAACCAATAGAAGGTACAAGTATCTTTTGGTTCACGGAAATGCAGGATTGAGCGTGGCTTTTGACTTTCCGACTCTATACGGATACGACTCTGACCACCCCTTTTCGCGGGGAGAAGTGGGAAGATGCGGTGTGGCAGTGTCCTCTTTACAGGACATGGAAACATTGTTCAATGGTATTCCCCTGAATGAGGTAACTACCTCCATGACCATCAACGGTCCAGCCGCAATCGTGTGGGCCTTGTACCTGGTATGTGCGCAGAAACAGGGAGCTTCTCTCAAGGAGATTTCAGGGACTATTCAGAATGATATATTGAAGGAATACATTGCCCAGAAGACCTTCATATTCCCTCCTGAACCATCTATGAAGTTGATCGTTGACACGTTCGAATTTGGCACGAACGAAGTTCCCCGCTGGAATACTATCTCCATATCTGGATACCACATCAGGGAAGCAGGCGCGACTGCCCTTCAGGAACTGGCTTTCACGCTAGCAGACGGAAGAGAATACGTTCGAGAGGCAGTGAAACGCGGATTGAATGTAGATGATTTTGCACCACGATTATCCTTCTTCTTCAACTGTCACAACGATTTCTTTGAGGAGGTTGCCAAGTTCAGAGCTGCCCGAAAGATATGGGCGCAAATCATGAAAGAGGAATTCAACGCAAGTGAGAGATCCTGCTGGTTACGATTTCATACGCAAACTGCTGGATGCTCCCTATCTGCCCAGCAGCCAGAGAACAACATTGTGAGAACTACAGTACAGGCATTGGCCGCTGTTTTAGGTGGAACTCAGTCTCTGCACACCAACTCCATGGATGAAGCCCTGGCCCTGCCAACAGAAAAGGCAGCTACCATTGCTTTGCGGACGCAGCAGATCATTGCATACGAGTCGGGAGTGACCAATACTATTGATCCTCTCGGTGGAAGCTACTTTGTAGAATATCTGACAGAAGAAATGGTAGAGGGAACCCTTGAATATTTCGACAGAATTGAGAAACTCGGAGGGGTCCTTCCTGCCATCAAGAAAGGATTTTTCCAGATGGAAATTGCGAAATCAGCATACGAGTATCAGAGGCAGATCGATCAGAAAAAGAGGACTATCGTTGGAGTCAATGATTTTCTAACAGAAGAGGAAGTGCCCATTTCCATCTTGAAGATTGATCCTGAACTGGAGAGAAAACAGGTCGAACGCCTGCAGAAACTGAGAAAGGAGAGGGATAATGCGAAGGTGGAAAAAGCGTTGAGGGAACTGGAGAAGGCAGCAGAAGCAGAGGATGTCAATGTGATGCCATACATTGTTGAAGCAGTCAGGCACTATGCCACTCTGGGAGAAACCTGCCAGGTACTTCGAGATGTTTACGGTGAATATGAAGAGCCAGCACTATTCTAAGCCATTATTAGATCTTTGCTTATTTGGAATACTACCTTTACTCGTTTCTCTACTTTTTCTAAGAACAGTCTATTTGCCTCTGCTGTTACACGTGTAACAAAATGGTCTTTGACTACAAGTGGTAATATTCCAGCATATCTCCTCAAATCTATATATTCAATAGTATATCATAAATATAATAGTATCTGAATATGTAATTGCATGTATACATACACAAAAAATATTTATATATTTCATTCATCTTCTATTCTAGGTGATCATATGGTCTGTCTTGAATTAGATAAGGTGACATTCAGTCTCCCTGGTTCCAAGAGGGTTGGAGTTAAAGGGGGTATGCTGAATGTCCATGAGTAAGTTCGTTGCGAGAAGAGTGCTGGAGATTGTAATTACCCTGTTCATTATTGCAACACTTGTCTTTGTTCTGTTCAGGATAATGCCGGGAGACCCTGCTTCACGGATAATTAATCCAAAGATGACACCTGAGTTGAAAGCAATCTTGAGAGAACGATTCGGGCTGGACGAACCTTTGTGGCGTCAGTATTTCATATACATGGGTAATATGCTCCACGGTGAATTTGGCACATCCTTCTACTGGGAGGGCGATGTCTTTGACATATTGAAGGTGAGGCTTTTGCCCACTTTGCTGCTGTTCACGACAGGCACTCTTATGGCCTATGCTCTGGGAATCAACCTGGGACGAATCATTGCCTGGAAGAGAGGTGGAAAGCTGGAATACGGGTCCACCCTATTTGGGCTGTTTCTCTTTACCATGCCTCTCTTCTGGATTGGATTACTGGCTGTTTGGGTCTTCTCGTTCAAGTTTGATCTATTTCCAGTGGGTGGGATGAAAACACCAGAGATTTGGGGTGCTGCAGTCGATAAAGGCATTCTCATCAAACTGGGAGATGTGGCGTACCACTTATTCCTTCCTTTGACAGTGTTCACCATGGTAGTGTTTGCAGGGAACATGCTGCTCATGAAGAACAGTATGTTAGAAACATTGAAGGAAGACTACATAACTACTGCCAGAGCCAAGGGGCTGCCAGAAAATGTCATTCGCGACCATCATGCTGCCCGTAACGCCATGCTGCCTGTAGTGACTGCTCTATCATTGGCCATGGCCTTCTCCTTCAATGGCGGTGTACTGACAGAGACTGTATTTTCCTGGCCTGGACTGGGTCGTACATTAGTGGAAGCTTCTGTGAACTATGACTATCCACTGGCACAGGGAGCATTCATCATGCTGGCTGGTGTGGTTCTACTTGCAGTTTTGTGTGCAGACATTCTGTACGCCTACCTGGATCCAAGGATCAAGTACTAGGTGATGCGCGTGAGATCTGTATCCATCGTTAGAGCAGGAGCCAGGTGGCAGAAAAGACAGGAAAGGGCAGCTCATGCCTGGATGTTGTTCAAGCAGAGCAGGGTCGGCATTATAGGAGTGGTCACTCTGGTCATCTTCTGTGTTCTTGCACTGTCCTCTGCGATTCCTCCTATGATCAATGAAATGTACAGGCCGCTCGTAGGAACTGATCCTCAAATCGTTGGGATCTCAATGCCTTCGATGAAGCATCCACTGGGAACAGACTTCATGGGACGAGATTTATTCAGTCAGCTCCTTGAGGGTGCCAAGTGGGCCCTAATCGTAGGGATTACTGCTGCTTTAGCATCTGTTGTCACTGGTACTGTCGTAGGTTTGGTGTCCGGGTACTTCGGAGGCACTATGGATACTGTGCTGCAGAGAACAGCAGACATCATGTTGACGCTTCCCGGGATTCCCATAATTTTGGTGATTGGCGCTGCTCTAGGAGGGGTGAGTATATGGACTGTAGTCATTTTAATTGCCTTGCTGGGATGGGCAGGTACATCCAAGGTCATCAGGTCGCAGGTTTTGTCATTGAGAGAGAGGCCCTTCATTGAATCTGCCCGCATCAGCGGGTCTAGCGATGCCAGGATCATATTCAGGCACATTGCTCCAAACGTTTTGCCATTGAGCTTTTTGTACATGACGTTTGGCGTCACCAATGCTATCGGGCTTGAGGCAGCTTTGAGCTTCATTGGCATGGGAGATCCCAGTACTGTCTCCTGGGGTATGATGCTGCAGTGGTGCTTTACCTCTGGCAATACTTTTAATGCACCTTACTGGTTGTTAGCCCCGGGGTTGTGCATTACTTTGCTCGCGCTGTCATTCTATCTGATCGGCATTGGAACACAACAGATCATCAATCCGCGGTTGAGAGAGCGGTAGCATGACAAAAGGGAGCAACTCGAGGGAGTTTGAAGAACTCTTGCCCAGGTACACAAATTAGAATCGACAGGTAGGAAATATTCTCCTACCTTTTTTTCATTTTTGGTAGAAGGATTCTGATTTGCAAGCGTAGCTGTACTGGATTCATACCTGAACAAAGTAAGCCATTTGAGCATGATTTGTTACACGTGTAACATTTTTCTGAGTTTTGAACGAAAACCTTATAGAGTTCCATATTGTCAGGGTTCTATGCACCAACGAATGAAATTGAAGAAGAAGATGTCTCTTGCATCCATTTTATTCGTGATCACATGCGCTCTTGAAATACAGTGCAGCATAGACGTGAGGAAAACAGTATCTCATGAGGAAAGATGGGGCATTTATATACTGGATCTTGCCACCGAAAAGGTCGAACTCATCTACACATCTCCTCAGAGAATATCTGGATTGCACTTAGACAATAAGGGAGAAACCCTCGTCTTTACTCAAAGGATTAACGGTGATAATGAAAAAAATGAAGAAATCTACATAATGAAAATAGATGGGAGCGGCCTCAGAAGAATCACTGAAAATGCTGTGATGGATACATATCCATGCTGGTCTCCTGACAGCTCGAAAATTGCCTTTCTCTCCTGGCGCGATGAAACAATGGACATATACATCACAGATATTGACGGGAATGTCAAAAAATTGTATGATTCTGGGTTCCACGATGGTGACATAGACTGGGTGGATGATACAATTGTATTTACCAGGAACAGCCAGATCTGGATGATGAATTCTAATGGAACCAATCCACATAAAATTACTGATCCACCACGCGCAGGAGAATGGGGGAATGCAGTCCTCCCCTTTGGAGATTATGATCCCCGATTAAGTCCTGACGGTACGAGAATCCTGTTTGAGCGGATGGTAGCAGATGAATCGCCTCACGGCAACTACAATATCTATGTCATCAATGCAGATGGTTCTCACGAACAGGCACTTACTGATACAGGTTATACCCAGGGACTGGCGAACTGGTCCCACAAAGGAGATAGAATACTCTATTCAGTAACAGCCATAGGTGAAGAAGGCAAATATGACATCTACCTGATGAATGCTGATGGAACAGAAAATCGGAATATTACTCCTCAATATTTCCCAGAGAACTTTCTGTGTCATTCCCCAATCTTCTCTTCAGATGATTCTAAAGTGTTCTTTATAGGTGAATGGTGGGAGCAGGCTTCCGGATTCGGTATACTCCTGGCATTTCTGGGATTATTCGCAGCTTTGCTTGGAAAAAGAACGCTCAGGAAGTGAGATCAGTACTCAGGAGACCCTGAATTCCTCACTTCATACCTTACACAACTCACTGACCTCAAAGGCTGGACTTTCGGAAACCTTTTTATCTCCTTTGCAGAAGTCAGTGCATGATTCTATCAGGAACACAAGTCGAATACGAGTCAGTCATGGAAGCAGCCAGACTCATGTTGGCATCCATCAGAACTGCTCCAAAAGCCAGAGGATTAGATACAATCTACTCCTGTGTAGTAACTGGGAATGAGAAACAGAAAATCTCTGAATGGCTAAAAGAGCAAAAAGAGAGACCCAAATTCTTTGAGCGCGACAGCATCTGTGTCGAAAAGGCACAGGCCCTCATACTGGTAGGTGTCAAAGGTCTACCAGTAGATCTGAACTGCGGCGGCTGTGGATTTGAAACCTGCGAATCTTTCAGAAAAGTCCAGAAAAAGACAGGTGACTACTCAGGACCAAACTGCATATTCAAGGTGCTGGATCTAGGAATCGCTCTAGGATCTGCAGTGAAGACAGCCAGCCTCCTGAACGTGGATAATCGCATCTTCTACACGGCAGGAACTGCAGCCAAGGCCCTCGGATTCCTGAGTGAGGCAGACATCATCATCGGTATCCCTCTTATTCTGGCAGGAAAGAGTCCATTCTATGACAGGTAGTCACACTCCAACTGCTATTAATGTGCGCGTCATCCGTACATGCTTATGCTGGCGAACCTCAAAAATGAGCTCATTCAGTCGTTTCAGGTCAGAAACTTCCACCTTTCCGATGATATCGTATTCACCATAGACCACAAACATCTCTGAAAACTCCCTATGGTTCTGCAGGTTGCCAATCAGTTCTTTCTCTGTTCCTGGCTCACAGATCAACAGAAGGAAAGCTAACATCGCTTCTCCTATTCTTCATGGGATATAAAAATCTTCTCCAACAAAGGGGTTGTTAAGACTTCGGGGAATAGGCTACCCTAAATTGAGGGGGGGAGCTTCATCTTTGTTGACAACTGCCTACATCGGGATACTCGGTCTCAATATGACAAATTTTCCTTGCAGTTCAAAGATACGTAGTTCCGGAGGATATTCAGGGTTCATGTGGGACTCCCTTTGACAGCGCTCTCGGGACAAATACCACGTAGGGTATCAAAGCAGCAACACCAATAATGGCACTCACTCCATAGAGTATTCTCTCACTGGTTAACCCCCACAATAAACCCCCTACTTGGGGGCCAAAGGACATTCCCAACGCGCTCACTGTAAAAGAAGCTCCAAAGTAGGTTGAAATGAGGGAAGGAGCCATCACCCCACTGGCCACCGCAAACCAAGGAGCAGAACTTAAATCATGAAAAGCATAGACAACCAACCAGATACCAATCAGAATGTAGACATTGCCGGTGATAGACACAGTATAGATTGTTAGGAATTGCAGAGCGCTTAAGAGGGATACGAGCACTATCTTTCTGCGTATGGATTTGATAGAATCTGATACTCTCCCCCCAAGGTAGATGAAAAAAAACGTTGCTCCTACTGCTGTTCCTAATAATCCAATTTGAGCGGAGTTAGCCCCTATATTCTTCGCATGAACCGGAACATAGGTTTCCACCAAAGAAAAGGCAAATGTTGACACAAAAGCTGTTATTAGCAAGAGTTTGGCTAC
>CAZFAR010000143.1:0-7017 GCA_964516825.1 uncultured Thermococci archaeon | reverse complement strand
GTAACAGAATTCTCGTTTATGGTTGCTTTTTGACTCACACTATTTAAACCAGTCTGCCAATCTGTAGGCATGCTGATTATCAGAAAAACCAAACGCAAGAAACCTGAACTCGAAATCTACAAAGTGAATGGTGGGGAAAAAATCTATTATCTAACCTTGAGAGAAGAGGGAAAATCACTGAGACCTTATAAATTCCGTTCTCACGATCAGTTGTTCCAGCCCAAAAAAGCGATTCAACTTTTCAAGTCAGAAAAAGTATGCCTCTCAAGAGATGAGGAGACACTTTCCATTAAAGAAGAACTGGAAGAACTCTTCAGATACCTGCAGACCCCTTGTTATTGGGTCGATCTGTGCCGCCATTGTTTCATGGAAGGGAAAATCTCTCAGAATCCCCAGTATACGTACCATGGAGAGAATATCTGCAAAGACTGTGCCCTGAACGAGGTAAAAAGAGAATTACGATTCAGAAAAATATCTGTACCTGTAGAACCTATTTTGGACCGTTTAAGAGACGTTGATAAGGTCATCAATCTGTTCGATCCAAGACTTGCGAAAATGGAGGACACTCTTTACGATGTGATAGAAGGAAACATATCTGAATCCCTGCTCAATCTTGATGATATCGATATATCACCGGAGATAAAGGCAATCCTCAAAAAAGAGGTCACCTACTTACTACCAATTCAGAAGAAAGCAATCGATGAAGGCCTCCTTGAAAAAAAGAACCTCCTCGTCGTATCTGCTACTGCCTCCGGTAAGACGCTGATTGCTGAACTTGCTGGATTGAAAAGTGTCTTAAACAGAAAGAAATTCTTATTTCTGGTCCCACTGGTCGCTCTGGCAAACCAGAAGTACGAGGATTTCAAGCGAAAATACGGCCAGAAGTTCACTGTTTCCATCCGTGTGGGCATGTCCCGCATCAGAACGAAAGAGGACCTTTACATTATAGATACTGACATCAGCGCAGACATCATCATCGGCACTTACGAAGGGCTTGATTTTCTCCTTCGCTCCAATGTCAATTTGGGAAATGTTGGCTGCATCGCCATCGATGAGGTCCACATGCTCTCAGACCCTGAACGCGGACCCAGACTGGATGGTATGATCTCCAGGTTGAGAGCTCTATACCCTCATGCCCAGTTTTTAGGGTTGTCAGCAACTGTGGGAAATCCCCGGGAGATTGGAAGAGAATTGGGAACTAAGACAATCCTGTACGAGGAGCGTCCCGTCCCCCTGCAGCGCCACATTGTCTTGACCCCCAACAAGAAAGAAACAATTACAGAACTAGTCCAGAAAGAATGGAAGGAAATCTCTCCGTATGGATACCACGGGCAGACCATACTCTTTACGAACTCCAGAAGGAACTGCGAGAATCTGGCCAGTTATCTGCGCTCCCAGAATATTAAGGCAGAAGCCTACCATGCGGGATTGCCCTACATGAAGAGAAAGAGTGTTGAACTTCACTTCTGGAACCAGAAAATACAGGCAGTGTGCTGTACAGCTGCTTTGTCTGCGGGTGTGGATTTCCCCTCCTCCTGTGTCATCTTCGACAGTTACAAGATGGGGATCGAACCCTTATCCAGAAGAGAATTTCATCAGATGCTGGGAAGAGCAGGAAGACCTCTCTACCACACTCTGGGAAAAGTCTACTTGCTGGTGGAACCCTATTCAGAAGATGATGCTGCCCTGCTTCAGCTCTTGGAAGGAGAAATGGAGGAAGTGGATGTAGTGTACACGAAAGACCAGGAACTGGAGAATGCACTAGCTGTTAGAGCCTGCAATCTGACCTTGAAGGCAGTGAACGCGTATGCTTTGTGGGAATTGACCCCAGCCCTGGTAGCCACTCTCGAGGACTACGGCATGATAAGAGACGAGATAATTACTGAATATGGCAGAGCAGTGTCAGTATCATTTTTGAGTGTAGAACAGGCAGAATTGATCAGAAAAAGACTGGATACTAACATTCTTGATACAGCAATCCAGCTTGAACCCTTTGAGAACGTGTATCTAACCCAGAGACTGAAATCACAGCTTGAATTGGAAGTGGACACTTTGTTTTCAGGTGCATGCTTGGAAGCCTTGACGAAAAGTGAGATCGGGCTGAATCTGCTCGTTGAATTCTTTGCCTGTGACTGCAAAGAGAGCCCTTAC
Source organism: uncultured Thermococci archaeon (assembly GCA_964516825.1). Classification (GTDB taxonomy): domain Archaea; phylum Methanobacteriota_B; class Thermococci; order Methanofastidiosales; family SZ-28-30; genus SZ-28-30. Next base: position 4,866 of record CAZFAR010000143.1, on the reverse strand, counting down.
TGTGAGCATGCCAAGTATGCTGTATCAAAAAGAATCTGTGAACTGCGAATGAAAGGACTCTCTCCCTCAGGAATATGCAGGATCTTCAGGCAGAATTACGGCTTGCTTCTTTATGCAGGGGACGTCTTTTCGTATTTGGATGCATTGGTTCACAAGATTGAAGCTGTAGAGAGGATCGCTAGAGTGTTCGATAAAAAAGAAGTGGTAGAAAAAGCTGGTATTCTGAAGAAAAAAATAGAAGGTTAACTTCTGACCAGTCAATTTTACAGAGTCCCAATCTGGTAGACAGTACAGATAGAATTACAGGTGAAGAAAAAGCTTATCTAGACGTATCCAAGAAAGAACATGAATATACCTCACCAGAAGGTGTCTCACCAGTCAGCTTACATTCAGCAAAGAAACTCAAAAGAGATGATCATGTGAAAACAAAGAAGAAAAAGGGAGTGAAACAATGTCTATGTTGAAGTTCGTTCTGCGAAGGATAATCCAGATTGGAATAACTCTCCTCATTATTGCTACCTTTGTCTTCATTCTTTTTCGGTTGATGCCTGGAAGCCCCGAAGCTGCTGATACACCGGACAGGATGTACTACTCAATCTTGAGTCCGCGAATGACTCCCGAATTGAAAGCTCTTCTGAGACAGCGATTCGGCCTGGATAAACCTTTGTGGGAACAGTATCTCATCTATATGAGAAATGTGTTTCGCGGTGATTTTGGCGTATCTTTCTACTGGGAGATGGATGTGTGGGACATGCTCAAAGCAAGACTGTTACCCACATTGCTGCTATTTACCCTGGGCAATACACTGGCTTTTTCTATTGGAGTAAACCTGGGAAGAGTCATTGCCTGGAGAAGGGGGCAAAAGATCGAATATGGTCTCACAGTTGCGGGCTTGTTCTTCTATTCGATGCCCATTTTCTGGATGGGATTGCTGGTCATCTGGACCTTTGCTGCCAGGCTCGATCTGTTTCCTATTGGTGGAATGAAAACGCCAGAATTGTGGAGTGTTGCACAGACAAGCCTTGTTACAAAGATCCTGGATGTGGCACATCATCTGTTCTTGCCCTTGACTGTGCTGACTGTGTGGATATTCGTCGGGCACATGCTGCTGATGAAGAATAGCATGATAGGAACGTTGGGAGAAGACTACATCACGACTGCCAGAGCCAAGGGGTTACCTGAAAATGATGTTCGGGATCATCATGCAGCCCGAAATGCTATGCTGCCTGTGGTGACTGCTTTCGCTCTTAACATGGCATTTTCTTTGAATGGAAATGTGCTGACAGAGACAGTATTCTCGTGGCCAGGATTGGGTTCTGCTCTAGTAGAAGCAGTGACGAACCATGATTATCCTCTGGCCCAGGGAGCATTCATATTGATGGGTGCAGTAATCATGGCAGCAGTCTTTCTCGCAGACATCTTGTACGTGTATCTAGATCCCAGAATCCGGTATACGTAGTCAGATCTGTCAATTTCAGATGCAGGAAACCATGGCAATATATATAAAGGATAAATTCACTTCCTCAAGAGTATGAATTCACCTGTCAGGATTACAGAAACCTGTCTTCGCGACGCTCATCAATCTTTATTGGCTACCAGGATGCGCACTGAAGACATGCTTCCCATTGCTGAGAAGCTGGACCAGGTAGGATACTACTCCCTCGAAGTATGGGGTGGTGCTACCTTTGATACCAGCATGCGATTTTTGAAAGAAGATCCCTGGGAGAGATTGCGAAAACTGAAGCAGAAAATCAAGAGGACTCCCCTCCAGATGCTCTTGAGAGGACAGAACGTTGTGGGATACAGGCACTACCCGGACGATATCGTTGAGAAGTTCATCATAAATGCAAAAAAGAATGGTATTGACATATTCCGCATCTTCGATGCACTGAACGATTTCAGGAACATGGAGTGGGCCATCAAAGTGGTTAAAAGAGAGGGTGCTCATGTCCAGGCATCCTTCTGCTATACGTTGAGTCCTGTCGATTCTGTTGAAGGGTTTGTGGAGAAAGCGAAAGTGCTGGAGAAAATGGGAGCAGATTCTATATGTATCAAGGACATGGCAGGATTGATATCCCCCTATACAGCCTATGAGCTGGTTAAAAAGATGAAGGCTGAACTGTCCATTCCCGTACAGCTGCATACTCACTATACTTCGGGCATGGCTTCTGCTGCCTGCCTGAAAGCAGCTGAAGCAGGTGTGGATGTGATTGATGCCGCTATTTCCCCCCTGGCGCTGCAGACATCCCAGCCTCCTACAGAGAGTCTGGTGAGTTCACTGGAAGAATCACCCAGGAAAACAGGGTTAAACCTGAAATTGCTGGCAGAAATTGCTTCTTACTTTACCGAAATACGCAAGAGATACAAGGCCTTTGAGAGTGGACTGCATGGTGTAGATGTTCGAGTGCTGACCTACCAGATTCCAGGAGGAATGCTGTCCAATTTATTGTCCCAGTTGCGGGAACAGAAAGCAGAAGACAGGTTTGAAGATGTTATTGCAGAAGTCCCAAAGGTGAGAAAGGAACTGGGATATCCGCCGCTGGTGACTCCATCCAGCCAGATCGTCGGAACACAGGCTACCCTGAACGTTCTGCTTGGAGAGAGGTACAAGGTAGTTCCAAAAGAAGTAGTGCAGTACATTCGCGGATTTTACGGGAAGCCCCCAGGTCCTGTCGATGAAAAGGTGAAGAAACTGGCTATTGGAGATGAAGAACCTATCGAATGCAGGCCTGCAGACTTGCTGGAACCTGGTTTTGAGAAAGCAAAAGAAGAGATAGGAGATCTGGCTGAATCTGAAGAAGATGTCTTATCCTATGCTCTATTTCCACAGGTAGCCCGCCAGTTTCTCGAAATGAGAAAGAAAGGTGGAGGAATTGAGGAGGAAGTAGCAGCTGTAGCTTATACAGTGGCTCGAAAGAGGAAAGAAGAGATAGAGGTTCCTCTGACAGAATCTGCATGGAAACTGGCTTTCAGACCTAGAAGTGGGTGGTCCTTCTGGTAAGCATACGATTGGAGCTGGATGGCACTCCCTATTCAGTAGAAGTGGAGGGGAAGATGGTCAGAATCAATGGCCGGGAATACTCTGTAGAAGGCAAAGGAAGCACTGTAGAAGTGGATGGAACACCCTACACAGTGGAGATGGGCAATGGAGAGGTAATCGTCAATGGTATCTCTCACGTCTTCAGGGTTGAATCTCGTCATGCGGGAAAAGTACAGGATTCCAGGAGAGTGTCAGGAGCAGGAGCTGTTACAGCCATGATGCCGGGAAGGATTGTCAATGTTCTGGTTAAAGAGGGAGACGCAGTGAAAGAAGGCGACAAGGTGTGCATTCTGGAAGCCATGAAGATGGAGAATGAATTGAGGGCTTCGAGAAGCGGTACAGTGAGGAAGGTTCACATTGCAGCTGGTGCTAATGTGGACAAGGGAGATGCTCTGGTCGAAATTGAATGATTAGAGAGGCTTCTTTGTCATATGGCGTGATATCACTGTCGAGGAGAGACAAGAAAATGTTACACGTGTAACATAAGAATGTTCATTCTTGATTATGAAATGCTGAACAGGGCTGATGACGAAAGCCTTTTAAAGTGCAAAGAATCTGTGGAAAAAACTCACGAGGTGTCATGATGAACATTCAAGGATATGAAATCCCTGAGGATCTCTACTATGAGGAGCATCACTACTGGGCGAGAGTAGAAGGAGACGTCGTGGTCGTAGGAGCAACTGATTACACCCAGAAGGCAGCCAAAGATTTCGTCTACGTGGAGTTGCCTTACGAGGGCGACAAGGTTGAACAGGGAAAGCCTTTTGCCACCATAGAATCAGGAAAATGGACAGGAAGAATCTACAGCCCTGTATCAGGGGAAGTAGTGGAGATCAATGAAAGTTTGGAAGATGACTACACTCTAATCAACAAGGACCCTTATGGCAAGGGCTGGATTGTGAAGATAAAACCATCAAACCTGGAAGCTGAACTGAAGAATCTGCTTCATGAAAAGAAAGAAGTAGAAGAATGGATGAAGAGGGAAATAGAAATCCATAAAGTAGAATGACTTCATTTTTTACTTTCTTGATTTTACTTTCATTCTGCAGATTGGTCAATCTATATCTCCAGAAAAGATTGTGAATTTGTCATCTAATCTGCAAATGTGAGGCTGATCATAATTCTTCGTGTAGTGTTTCTTTTGCTGAGTAAAACTCACAGGTAGAAAACTATAAAAGGCACAAACAGAATGGGAAGTGAGGTCATCAACATGGTCGAAATGCTGGTAAGGGACGCAATGACTGAAAGTTTCGTGAAACTCAGTCCCAGAACTGCATCCAGTGAAGCTGCCAAAATCATGGCAGATTCAGATGCCGATTGCATTCTGGTAATAAAAGATGGAAAGCCAGTAGGAATTGTAACAGCCTCAGATTTTCTTCGACGGATCGTGGCAGAAGGAAAGAATGCCAACGAGATTCCTTTGAGAAAGATCATGTCCTCCCCAGTGATCACGATAGATGTGCAGAGGAACCTTTCTGAAGCACTGGCAAAGCTGTCGAGCACTGCAGTGAAACGACTCGTCGCACTTGATGGGGAGGAAATTGCAGGGATTGTAACCTCTGTAGATGTGCTCTCTTATGCTGAAGAACTGGCAGAATCAGAAGAAGAGCGGGAGATTGGACCCAGCATGTGTGAAATATGCGGCGGCTACTTTGAAGTACTTTCTGAGGTTGATGGGAAATTCGTTTGTGAAGATTGTAAAGAAATGCTGGAGGGATAATCAATGCAGGTCCTATCTATCATGAAATCTCCAGAGATAGTCGAACCACACGAATATGCTACAAGAGTGCGGGCGCTCCTACGTGAGAAGGAGAGGATTGTTGTCG
>CAZFAR010000142.1:0-7027 GCA_964516825.1 uncultured Thermococci archaeon | reverse complement strand
TATCATGCGTGCCTCATGGCTGCCAGAAGAATTGGGACAGAGCTATGATGTTCTCAAGAGGATAAAAAAAGTGCTGGATCCAAAAAATATCATGAATCCTGGAAAAATGGGGTTGTAGCATGTTTGATACAGCGAGAAAATATCTCTGGATCTTCAAAGCTATAGCAAAGCTCACACCATCGACGCAGAAGAAAGTGATCTCTAAATTCTTGACAGCACAGAAAAAATACCTTCCAGAGAAGAGTGAGGCAGACGTTGCTGACATACTAAAATGCGCATTATGTCCAAACATGTGCAGGTTTGACTGTCCAGTATTACAGGCTGCAAAATCTGAGACCTATTCACCATCTGGAAAGGCGCGGATTGCCTATTTGATTGAAATGGAAAGGCTTCTCTCTGATGATGCTGTGAATCTGATGTATGCTTGTGCTGGATGCTCTGCCTGTCAGGAATGGTGCCCTTTCAAATTCTCTGTAGAAGATCTTCTGATTGGTGTGCGGAAAGATGCTGCAAAAAAAGGAATGATTCCACGCTTTGTGATGGATTTCAAGAGAAATTTGGTAGAAAATCATACTGTATACGAGAGAGGGAGTACGTCAATGGGGATAGAATCCAGAAAGGCAGATATCCTGTATTTCGCAGGATGCACAACCCTGAACAGAACAAGGGAAATTGGAGAGGCTACCTTAAGAATTATCGAAAAAGCTGGTATAGCTGCTGCTATTTTGCCTGAGGAATGGTGCTGTGGTGCTCCTTTATCAATTCTGGGATTTGACAAGGATTTCAAAGAATTTGCAGAGCATAACAGATCAGTCATCAGAGAAGGTGGATACAGAACAGTAGTCTGCAGCTGTCCAGAATGCGTTTACACATTCAGAGATGTCTATCCCAGGATAGGGTTGCCCCTAAAGATAGAGGTTTTGCATACTTCGGAATTCCTATTGAAGCTTGTCAAAGAAGGAGAATTGACCTTCAGAAAATGTGAGGAGGAATATATTTATCATGACCCCTGCGTACTGTCGAGGAAGTTGAATATATATGTGGAGCCGAGGGAACTGCTGAAGAGTATTGGAGTGTCTGTCAAAGAGGCACAATTCAATAGAAAGGAGACGAGATGCTGTGGAATGGGAGGAATGATAACTCTTTCCCATCCAGATATCTCATTGGAAATGATAAAGAGCAGGAATTCAGAACTAACCAGAGTCTGCAAATCTATCGTTACTGCATGCCCTACCTGCAAGGTAGCATTCAAGAAGGTGAATGATCTGACATTGGATGTATCTGAAGTGGTTCTGAAACTACTTGAGTGATAGCTGCTCTTTGACCCATCATTCGTCTCGGATCTCTTTCTGCTCAGCTCCTGCCATTCTCTTTGCGATCCAATACACCATGAAAGTTATCCATCTACTGGGCAGCTTTTTCTGACCAAAATCAAAATCTGACCAGATCTTGTGCACAGATTCAGCATAGAAGCACCCTTTCTCATCTTTTTTTGCGAAAAGCAAATTCAGAATTGGAATCATTCGTGGATCATTTCGAACACATTCAAGCTGTGAGAGAACATCCAGATATTTCAAGATTCGATAGTCAGTGAAAGGGTACTTGAGTTTTTCCCAACCCTGGCCAATCTGTGAATCATGGCCAGCATATTTTATCTTTCCCCGATTTTCCCAACATTTTAACAAGAATTCTGTACTCTTTCGAGCAATTTCGCCCTTTCTGAGATTAGGATTCCGAGCAAAGGCGTCCAAGACACACAGTGTTGCATATGCACAGCTTGGCTCTTTTTCTCTCGGTCTTCCAGGCAATCCTGTATTCTTGCACCAGAAGCCCCCATCAAGACGCTGCCGCGGCGCCAACCATTTGTAAGCTTTCTCCAAGCGCGAGTCAGAGACATATCCTAGCTTTGCCAAGGATTCTGTTAATATACCGGTAAAACAGTCGTACGGAGCAGGGGGAGGTGCGCAGCCAAATCCTCCCGAAGGCAGCTGAGTGCTGAACACATATTCGCACGCATGGGAAATTCTTGTATCTTCTCCTGTAAAGCCAAAATCAGCCAGAACTCCCAGTAACCAGAAAGTCGTATCTTTCCTGGGCCACCACGTGTAGATGTCTTTAGGAGTTCCCCAATATCCGTACTCATTTTGCTTATCAAAGATATTCTTGATTAACCTGTGGGTACTTGCCAATTTCTTTGTTTCTATAACCTCATTATCAGTCTGAGGCATGGACAGAAGATCTGTCAAGGTTCGATATTTAACAAAAGGCTCACCAGTAAGAAGCCAGTCAACAGGCATCATTTCTAAGAATCTTTCCAGATTTTTCATATTGTTCAGCTCTTCCTGTGTCTCAATATGCTCTCACACCGGTTTAATTCTAGAGTCACTTTCAGGAGTTCATTTTTCTTGTACTTCTAATTTTATATATCTTTTTGTCAGATTAACACTTCCAAGAAGAATCATGACCTTCGATTTTCAGTTACTCGATTCAGTTGTTACACGTGTAACATTTTGGGTTCGAATTGCAGACCTCCATCTATACTTATTATTCAGTTATTCATAAACGCGAAATCACAAAAGAGCTAAATCAAATATAATTTCGTATTTTAAGGAAATTCTTAGCCTTTTTGTTCAAAAAAATTTATATATTCCCTATTTTATCCAGAAACGAGGTGATGAAAAATGATCACATACCAAGAAGCAAAAGCGAGGATGGAAGAACTCCAGAAGATCAAGAAGAGATAAGAAATCCTTGATCTTCATTTATATTCTTCTTTTTGAACTATTCTTGTGTTCTTTCGATTATTCTACTCTCAATTTTTCAATGGATTACACGACAGAAATTCCTGTTTCTACCGCTTTTCTCACTATACATAACTGAGTACTCTTTCTTTCAAACTCTTCAGGAGTATAGCAGAGAACTTCCAGAGATTTTGGCGATGTCCAGTATCTGTACATCTTTGACATTCTTTCTGTGAAGAAAACTCCTTCAAAGTCTTTTGAGACGACAATCAGATCAAAATCAGAACATTCTAAATAATCATCCCTTGTTCGTGATCCAAAGAAAATTACCTTCTGAACATTATAATCTTTTCTCAGATTTTTAACAAATTCTACAACTTCAACTGGGATCTCACCCATTCTATCACCCTTTTTGCTTCTTCAAGATGTATGCTTGCCTTTTTTTCGGTGTACATCTGAGCGGGAACACCATTGGCTGCATCGGGATACCTGGTCACAACGTATTCTGGGTTCAATTCAATGACAGCATGAAAGATATTCTCTGGCACATTCAGGCTGCCAGCAATCTCTACCATGTTGTGGGTCCTGGGAGGAAAATCCTTCTTGACGTCGATGTAGAGTGATTTCAAGGCTTTTTCTGCTGCTTGTTGCGAAAAAAATGCAGAGGCGTAGTATCTCTTAATTCTGATTGTTGCTTCAGCTGTTTCGAGGTCTTCCAGGGCTTGGAGCCACCAAGCTTTCAACTCTTCTCTCATACACTTATATGGGGGTCCATGGTTTTAAGGGTTCGTGTCAAGAAAATCAATCTATTACTGGAGGGAACGTGAGAAGATGCCAACTTTCTGTCATAAACTTTTAAAAGATTGAGGACTGTCTACTGAACAGCCATATCTCATAGAACCAGGAGGAAGATGATGCATTCTGACGATAAAATTGGACAGACCCTGAAAAAGATTCTGAAGAAGAAAGGGTTCTCTCACGTCAATGTATCTGTAAAAGACCAGATTGTGCATTTGACAGGATCAGTAGATACGTGGAATGAGGTTGTTGCTATCGGTCACTCTGCTGGTGAATTAAAAGAAGTCAAAGGAGTCACAAATGATGTTACTGCCAAAGAGGTCGAAAAGAAACCGAGAAGACTATCAAAACCTAAAGAGAAGCAGGTGCCAGAGGAGGCAGATGTTGTCATCATTGGTAGTGGTGTCATCGGTTGTTTCATTGCTAGAGAACTCTCACAGTACAACCTGGATATTGTCCTGGTAGAAAAAGAGTCTGATGTAGCATGTGGAGCTACCAAGGCAAACAATGGCCAGATACATACAGGTATAGGGGAGAAATCAGGTACTCTAAGAAAAGAACTGTGTGCCAAAGGATGGCCTTTATACCAGAGGATATCAAAGGAGTTGGATGTCCCCTACGAGAAAAATGGATTACTAATCGTCCTGACAGAGGATACGCTTCCCAAATGGATTCCTTCTTTTCTCTCACGCATCATTCTTGCAAGTGTAATTCAGCCTCTTGTAGTCAGGAAAGGAAGAGAAGTGGGGGATACTCCCAGAGTAATCAAGAGAAAGGAATTGCTGCAAATAGAACCCAATATAACAGATAGAGCAGTTTCAGCTGTTCTGATGCCTGGATATGGGATAATCTGCCCGTATAAACTGACGATTGCGCTAGCAGAAAATGCTCTCCAGAATGGAATTTCAATTTTCCTAGAAACAGACGTGACTGACATTGTAATTGAGGACAACCGAATAAGAAGGGTGGTGACAGACCGGGGAGAAATCAAGACGCGATTCGTCATCAATGCAGCAGGTATATATGCAGATGATGTGGCGAAAATGGCGGGAGCACAGGAGTATACAATCCATCCCCGGAAAGGGAGCATTCTCTTGTTTGACAAGAAGACGGAAGGGTACATCCATCATCAGATGAGTGAATTGAGATTCCCCCAGGACCCCTATACTAAGGGTGGAGGACTGCTAGAAACAGTAGATGGGAACATGCTCTGGGGACCAAGTGCAGTAGAGGTTCCTGATAAAGAGGATACCTCCGTTTCTTACGATGAAATTGAGACTATGGCGGAAAAATACAACCCAGTCGTACCTGACTTTCCAGGGAATGTGATCACTTACTTTGCTGGAGTAAGAGCAGCTACCTATACAGAGGATTTTGTCATTAAAGCGTCCGAAGTTGAGGGATTCGTCCATGCAGCAGGAATACAATCCCCCGGGCTGACTGCAGCTCCTGTGATTGCAGAAATGGTTGCAGACATACTGAAAGATCAGGGACTTATTCTGGAAAAGAAAAGGGATTTTAACCCAGAAAGGAAGGCGCCCCCTGTCTTCAGTAAATTGTCAGTACCAGAAAAAAAAGAGCTCATAAAGGAGAATGCATTTTATGGGAACGTTGTCTGCAGATGCGAGCACGTTACTGAAGCTGAGATTGTAAGTGCCATTCACGGGATCCTTCCTGCCATCACGATGGATGCTATCAAGAGAAGGACCAGAGCAGGCATGGGAAGATGCCAGGGAGGATTCTGCAGTCCGAGAGTGGCACAGATTCTGGCAAGAGAATTGAAGATACCTCTGGAGAAGGTGACCAAAGAAGGGGAAGGTTCCCATCTGTTTGTGAGGAAAACCAAACTCTGATCTGTATCAGCTCTTTTCTGGAATCCATGAGATACTAATCTTCCTCTTCCATTTCGTTGAGATTACAGCACTGGAACATGTCTTCTGCATCGTAGAATATCACTCTGAAGCAGTTTAAGGCAGAGCGCAGCTCTTTCTCCCCCTTTTCAGTGAGTGAATAGACCTTGTTTTCATCTGATTGTATGAGTCCCTTTTCCTTCAATTCCTTCAAAACAGGATAGAGTGTTCCTGGACTGGGTCTTGAACCTCTCCTCCTTTCCAGCTCTTCACTTATTCTGCACCCCCTCATCTCCTCTCTGGAGACAATCCACAGCACCAGAAATGACAGAAATCCTCTCATGTCACAACATTCTGGAGTATCGGGACAGCAGAATCTCTTCTCCATGATTATTGGATAACCGATGCCCTTATATAACTTGCCTTCAAATATTGGATAACCGATAAGTTTATATACCCCTATCGGTTATGCGATAATGGTGTTGATATGAAAGAGCATGAAGTAAGAAAAGTGGTACGGGAAGGGTATGCTAAGGTAGCCAGAAGCTGTTGCAGTCCGTCCCCGGAAACCCAAAGACAGATTTGCTGCGAAGGAAGTCTAGAGGAGAATGAGAGAATGTGGTACACTGATGAGGATAAGGAACTAATACCTGAGGGCTCCGATCTGGGACTTGGATGTGGAAACCCTGTAGCCCTTGCATCGCTGGCAGAGGGTGAAACTGTACTGGATCTTGGCTCAGGTGCAGGTGTAGACTGTTTTCTCGCTGCCAAGAAAGTCGGGGTCAAGGGGAAGGTCATCGGTGTGGACATGACCCCGGAGATGCTAGACAAAGCGAGAGAGAATGCAGAAAAGGGCGGATATACGAACGTGGAATTCAGGCTTGGTGAGATTGAGCATCTTCCTGTGGCTGATAACTCGGCAGATGTGGTGATATCTAATTGTGTCATCAATTTGTCTCCAAGCAAGGAAATGGTTTTCGAGGAAGCTTTCAGAGTGCTCAAACCAGGAGGAAGATTAATGATCTCAGACATGGTTCTTGTGGGAGATCTTCCAGAAAATGTGAAAAACTCGATAGAAGCTCACATTGCATGCATTGCAGGAGCGAGTAAGAGGGAGGAATACCTGCATTTCATTGAGGAGGCTGGGTTTACAAACATCAGCGTGCTAGAAGAAACCTCCTTTCCCGTGGAGATGGAGGATGCAACACTCCAAGCTGCAGCTGAAAAGCTCAAGGTGACCCAAGAAGAACTGGACAGAGTGCTGAAATCAGTAGTGAGTATGAAGGTTCGAGGAGAAAAGCCTGCTTGAATCTGATCATGTTGAAGACGGATACCATGAATCAGATACACCATTACATAAAGCAAGGGGATATCCCTTGCCTCTATTTTTTCATACTTGTGGGTGATAGGAAAGGCTCTGGATGACATCCACGCATTTTCCACACCTTTCAGAAAAACAAGTATTTAAAATGCAGAAGATTTTCATGAACCATGAAACGAGAAGCACCCACAAAGTGGTATCTCCAGTTTTCAAGATCATTCTTTCACTGGATAAGAAAAGAAACCAACGAGAAAGGGAAAGTGGAAGGTGGTTAGATGAACACAGATATTGCAGTCATTGGTGGAGGTCCAGCAGGG
>CAZFAR010000141.1:0-7050 GCA_964516825.1 uncultured Thermococci archaeon | reverse complement strand
GGAACACCTCCTAGTTTTACTGTTTTGTTGCCATTATAACGACAGAATATATAAAGCTTTCGGTTGGTAGTTGGCAAGATTTGGACGTGCAGGATTTGTTACGGTTTCACCACAAAATATAAATAGAAGATAGAAGAAGCAGTACTGTTGAGAGAGGTGAACGACATGGGTACATACGTCATGGATTGGAATGAAAGGTTGTACAAAACAGATTCTTGGGAGGTGGTTTCATGAAACGTTTTCTACTCATGGTTCTTCTTGCGGGAGCATTGGCTGGGTTAATCCCCTCTGTGGAGACCCTCCCAAAAGAGGGTGTGTCCTACATAGGTGTCTACATTCAGAGGCATGCTTTTGCGCTGGAGACTGAGAGGTGTCCCTGCGGGCATTCCTGCCGCTACGGCAGCTGGGTTCCTCGCGTCAGTATCAATAAGGGGGTGTGGGTCTTTGGTGTCACGAGCTGGGACCCCCAGGGAGGTATTCTCCATTTCCGCATTTTGCCTGATAGAGAGTGCACCCAACACTGTTTTGGGTGTCCTCCCGTACTGTATACTGCTGATGTTGTGTACGTGCCTTGGTACGGATCTGGAGAGTATCCTCAGTATTTACCAGAGGATGTTCCTCTGACTTACATACCGCCAGGAAATTATATTGTGACATCTCCCTCCTTTAACGTATACCATAACACGAAAATCTGGGTTTTTTCTGATGATGGAATGGGTCCAAAGAAGATGAATGCTGACTTAAAGACGGATAAGCCACGGTACGGGAGAGAAGATGCTGCTGCAGTTCTATATCTGCAGGTGAAAGATATGATGGGTCAACCATTGAAGGTTGACAGCATTACGGGGGAGATTACACTGCCTGACGGAACGATAAAGACTCTCAGAGACTGGTCGTGGAATAGCGAGAAGAGCCTGTACGAATACTTGTGGAATTTTACCAATGACCAAGGTGTTATATCCAATCCTAAAGAGGGAGTCTATTTCGCAGAAGTGTATGTGAAAAAGAAGTACTACGAAGATACGAGAGCGAGTACCACCTTTTCCGTGTGCGATCACGTCCAGATTACTCTGGAACTGGACAAGAGGGAGTACTCTCCAGGGGAGACCGTGATGATGACTGTTCACTGCTTTGACGAGAATGGATGCCCTGTTAATGGTGAGATCTCCAGTGTCCTCGTGCTGCCTGATGGTCAGGTGAGAACTGACCTCGCATGGACATGTACTGAAGAGGGGACCTACACTGCTTCTTACTCCCCAGAACAGGAGGGAGACTATTCCATCACAGTAGGAATCAAAGAAGAAGGGAAATGCTACCTTGAGGAAGCATCTTCAACGTTTACGGTCGAACAATGTGAGGATGCTTCTCTTTCTCTTGAGATCAGTGAACCTGTCATTTTTGAACCTGTCTACTTCACCTTGACTGTTAGAGACAGTGGAGGTACTCCACTTCCTGGTGGTGAGGTGGACTCTGAACTGTGTCTCCCTGACAATACGACGGTCTCTCTCACCTGGGTAGATAGGGGAGATGGCACCTACACGGCAGAGTATACACCTTCCCTTTTGGGGAGACATATTTTATCAGGGAAAGTCACCCTCCCTGGTGCAGTCTGTTATAAAGGGTTCTTTGATGCATATTTTACTGTCACGAAGAAGAAATTACCTGATCTCGTCATCCGCAATGAAGATATTACCATAGAACCTGAACCTCATCTCGGTGACACTGTCACGATCTCAGTAACTGTCTGGAACATTGGGACGAAGGAAGCTGAATCCTTCTGGGTGGTCATCTTGATCAATGATGGTGTCGTCTACCGAGAGTTCGTGGGAGTTCTGGCTCCGGGCAGCACTGTCACGATCGCGTATGAGTGGAAGGTACTGTATTCAGGTGGATTCATCATACAAGTTATTGCAGACCCACCGGAGGGATTGACATGAAAAAGATACTGGGCTTGTTATTAGTGACCATCCTCTCAGTCATGGTGTGTAATGTCCCTGTTTTCTCTGAAGAGAATGAAAGAGAATATGAAATATACAGAGAGTACCGAGATAGCCTGTACATGCTCCAGAGTGATGTCACGCGTCTTTACTTCGAAGTGTGTCAGGGGAAGAATCCGCAGGCAGTCTATGAGCATCTACTGCAGATGTGCGAGCAGACTGCAGAACTCACGGGTAAGGCAGAAGAAGCTTCTCACAACCTGCACACTACAGTACAGGTGAGTCTGCAGGACTACCTGGAGGTCCTGCTCGTCCTGGGGCTCAGTGAGGAGCAGACCCAGAATCTGAGAACCCTTGGATACACAGAAGAAGACATCTCCAACCTTGAAAAGTGGTTTTTATACTACAATGATTCCTACCACCACGCTGTCACAGGATTCACTGAAGAAGAAGTTGAACGTTTTCACTTATTGGGATTGACAGATTTACAGATTGCAGAGCTGCAGAGTGTCTTGAGTGACCACTACACCCAGGTTCACGGAGCCAGTGAAGTGGTGAAGCAGCACCAGAGAGAGCTGCTGCAGATCCAAATGACGCTCTCTTTCGCAGCCCTTCAGTCTCTACGGGAGGTGGAGAAGAAAAAAGATAAAGAAAAGGACTCAGTACTGTTGAATGCAGAAGGAAAGCTCCTTGAATCGATCTTGACCATTTCTGAAGATCAGCCCTCTTTAGAGCACGTGAAAGCCTTTTCCAAAGAGGTGTACAAAGCTGCAGAACAAGAAATACGTAAAGGGAATACCCAGTACACGGTGGACTTCTTCATTGGATTGCAGATTTACTGCGGGGCAGTGACAGCTCTGAATGGTGACCCTGAGTTAGGATTGAGGGAAATCCAGTTGTACAGGAACGTACTGGCAGAATGCAGTTCTTCTCCAGAGAGACCAGTACAGCAGGTGTCATATACCCAGTCTGGATCAGTACCTCCCTCTTCTGCAGAGATCCTGGACTTTGTAGGGCAGGTGGAGGAATCTGATGAGACCAACAACATGGGGTCAGCAACAGTCTTCGTCAAAACTTCAGACACCTCAGTATGGCAGGCTGCCGTGCTGCTGCTCGCCTTCATTTCTGATGTGTATGGGAGCACGGAATGGACCCTGGGAGGGTTGATGACCTTCTTGGAAGGGTGCATTGAAGGCATCAGTGTGACTACACTGGCTTTAGGTGTTGCAGGTGCTTTCATTCTACTGATCATCACTGCACCTGCTGTAGGTGAAGAATGGCCCTCTGCTGTTCCAGGTTACATAGAGGGAGATGAGATCATCATCGTTGTTGAAGGGTCATACGGACAGGGACATATTACAGACAGGGCAAAATCAAGTAATCCTTGTGTAGCAAGCAGTCATCAAGCTATCCTTGACGACAAGTATAAGATCCAAGAAATAGTGGTGCATGCACTGAAACTACTGTATGATGAAAATAGCGGACAGTATGTCTATTATTATGTGGACAATATGGGAAAGGAATGGGCTGTATTTATCGAAGAATACGAGAACAGATACTACCAGCTTATAACAGCCTACAGGGCTGATTGCTCCCCTTTTACATGTATAGACAAGGATGGTACTAAGCATGAATATTTCAAGATTATTGAAAAGTGGTTATGTGAAGGATTTAAGCTAATTAGTCTGTGGTAAAGTAGTAGACGTTTCAATGACGAGAACGGAGTCCTTTGGGAGATACTTATTTAAGAGACTTCTTGTAATATTGTCATCTATATCAGCATATGAAAGCGAACCTCTCAGAAACTTGTGGCAGAGACCAGAAAGGTGAAAGAATGAAAAATCCAATCCTGAGAAAGCTTTATACAGAAGAAGAATTACAGAATAAGATCAATGAATATACAGTAAAATGTGAGAAATCTTGTATTGAAAAAGACTATCAATCTGTTGCATCCAGATATTATGACATTGGATGCCTCTTCGAACTTTTGGAAGACGAAGAACAGAGTGATTATTACTACCAGAAGATTCTAGAAATCTGGAATGCTCATCCAGAAAAAATTTCCTACCATATGTGTGTCAGTGCTCTAGTAGCGCTTAGAAGACCAGGAGAAGCCTTCGAGATAGTCTTGGCACATGCAAGAAGTTGGGATCTCCGGAGTTTGGCCAATTTTTACGATGAACTTGGCAGATCTGAAGAGGCCCGTTTGCTATATGCAGGAATGGCAACCTACTCTGTAATGTTATCTAGGTCCTATTCATTCTGGCAATCTCACTACCTCCAAGAAGCTGCTGATCTCTGTGAAAAAGCTCAAAATTTTGAAATGGCACAGGTATATAATCAAAGGGCACGTGAAACGTGGGAAAAAACAAAAAATAATGTTAAAAACTCCTTGAATACAATAGAAGAAGCTTGGTTGTATGAAGAAATTGGATACATCTACGAAAAAGCTGATAAGATCAGTATAGCCATGGATTACTACAAAGAAGCCAAGAGTAAATATGAGGCGGCATACTTAAGAGATCCTACCTCCGTCTTTGCCCATCAGGTTGATGGGGACTGGGATTGCTATTTAGGATTCTTTGTTAAGCAAATACCTGATTTCAGGTTGATATTTTTCCGTCCTGATGGTCCAGAAGAAAATGATTACAGACGAATCAAATACCGTATCCTAAATCTGGAAATACCGTATCCTAAATCTGGAGGAGCAAATCGATCAAAAAAGAGCAAATGACCCACGAAAGGGGAAAAAGAAAGGTGAATGAGACTGAATGGGAGCAGCATACAGGCGGGATTGCCCTCCTCCTTTTGATTGTCCAGGAAAAGAAGTGAATACTTACCTCGAGAAGATGAAGTGTGATGAATTTAAGGAATGAATCGAGCAGGTTCCGACTATCAGTGGGCCAGGATAGAGTGTTTAGAAGGATTGGGAAAATATGAGGAAGCACTGCAGATCTTTTTCGACAGCGGCAACCCTTTGTAAGTAGGGAAACGAGTGAATACACTAAAAATGGCTTTTGGAGAATGAAAAGTAGTCATGTGAATGATTTAAGCTACATACATTCATGGCTTTACGATTCTGGTGTCATTTCAGTCAGTGGCTACCTGAGAACTGTGAAATACACCTTTCTTCGTCTGGGTCCATCAAATTCACAGAAGAAAAGCCGCTGCCAGGTCCCCATGTGTAAGCTTCCGTTCAGGATAGGGATAGCCACAGAGGTTCCTACCAGAATGGCTTTCAGATGGGAGTCTGCGTTGTTGTCTATTCTGTTGTGATGATAGGGCTGTGGGGGGACTAACCTTTCTAGCAAATCGAGAATATCTTCTTTCAGTCCAGGTTCATTTTCATTCAAGTATATACCAGCTGTCGTGTGGGTCGCAAAGGCTAAGAGTACCCCCGCATCAGTAGTCACTGCCTTCTGTGCGTGTTCTGTTATGTCGATGAGTTCAGTTCTTTGAGTAGTCTTTACTTCGATTTCCATGGAAGATGAAGGTGGCAGTTCTTAAAATAGATTTCTCTTCTTGTGGAACTGGAAAAGATCTGGAATCAAGGTACCTGCAAGTCATAACCTGCTGCTTTCAGGTCTTTTAGGATTGTAAATGCGGCCTCCTCAACGTTGTCTCTGAGTTTCTTGTACAACACGCCGGAGACATCTGTAGGTAGCGTCACGCCTTCTCTATAAAGACAACAGACCCTATTCCTTCCAAGTTTTCCAACGAAGAATCCAAATTCCCAAATGACATTTTGTCTTGCTCTCATTTCTTTTCGTCTCTTTTCGTTTGGAATTTTTTCCTCTGAAATTGAATATGAAATATCATCAGGTGTCAAAATTATAAAAGCGAATTCCACATTGCTATATTTCTCAAATTTCTCAATTATTGTCATTCCTTCGTCAGGTTTGCGGTGAAGGATCACAGGTCTTAATCCAATTTCAGTAAGAAATATCTCAAGTTGATTCTTAAGTCTCTCATCATGTCCATGGACAATGGTCCAAAAGATCAGTGAAGCTGCAGAGTCATTGAAGTCTTGTGCAGATGCCATAAAAGAAGCCATGTCATTCTGTATCCATGCCATGGATTCTCCAGGAAAAGGTGGAAGTGGCCAGGACCATCCATTCTGAAGAGATCAAGACCGAAATCCTTATAAACTCATTCTGAATAGAAGACGGAGGTCATGAAATGAAGATCGGTGAGACTAATCCTCAGGATGTTCTAGAATTGATAAACAAAGGGGTAGCTTTAGGATACCTTGGAAAGTATGAAGAAGCGATTACCTGTTTTGATAATGCTCTAAAGATTGATCCTCATGATTTAGAAGCGTGGTACAACAAAGGGGTTGCTCTGGAAAACCTTGGAAGACATGAAGAAGCAATCACCTGTTTTGATAACGCTTTGGGAAATGAGTGGAGAAGAATCAATTTTCTTAACAGCATAACTATCTGGCAGCGGGAGCTATGAGTTCGAATTGAGCTTCTTAGAAAGAAGGGGGAGCAGCCTGCTTAGATTTCAGTAAAAAGTGAGAAATAGAAAAAACCATATCGCCGAAATGAATGGTTCCCTCTAATTTCTCTTCCGATGCACGAGAACACCAGTCACTACCATGATGAGAACCATAGCTGAGCCAGAGCATATTGGTGACCTTGACTCACGTGGTTTTGGTTCTGGATAATTGCATTTTCCGCCCAGATGTACACATTCAGCTTCCAAGAACTTCATTGCAGATTCAAACAACTGCGCAACAAATTCCTCGTTTTTGGCAACAACTGCTTGAGGAATATGCTGGTGCGCTTCCCAGATATCTTTGTATAATGAATCAATTCTTGATAGTGCTTTGTTTTGCTCTCCTGCTCTTATGAGGGAGCTGACTTCTCTCAGTCTTTCTGGAATACCGGTGACATGTGAATCTGTATATGCCATATTCAGGCAATAACTTGTATCTGTGCACTTGATATATGCAACAAGTGTACAGAGTTCATGGGTAGCTGCTTCGGCTGCATCATATTTGCTGTAGACTGTGCCCGATGTCGATGATTTTAGCACTGCATATGGTTCCCGTAGCTATTTAGCTTCTGGAAGTTATTATTAAAATAGCAGTATGTCGTTTTTCCTTTTT
>CAZFAR010000140.1:0-7062 GCA_964516825.1 uncultured Thermococci archaeon | reverse complement strand
CCAAAAAAAAGGATTCCTCTCCACATCCCATGAGGGCATTAGACAGGTACGATGGAGTAAACTTCAGAATACTCAAGAAATTCTCAAGAGAGAGGACATTACAGAACCTGGATATCGTCATTATTTCTGCAAAGTATGGATTCTTGAAAGCGGATGACTGCATAGACAATTATGATCTGCGAATGACAAGCCAGAGGGCCCATGACCTGCACTCCACTGTTCTAGGTAGCTTAAAGGAGTTGATCTCAAGTAATACTTATGAAGAGATCTTCATAAATTTGGGAAAAGACTATCTACCAGCCATTGAAGGATTTGAGAAGTTTGCAGCCTGCCCAGTAGTATATGCAAAGGGAAGAATTGGTGAAAAAATGAGAGACATGAAGAAATGGATAACCAGAATATCCCTCAAATCAAGAACCCAGAAAACACTCACAGATCTTGTCCTGCAGAACTCCGAATAAGTTTCATCCTGATATTCCTTTGATTGTGTCTGGAAAACCCTTTTCTTTGTCTACTCAATATTTCTTCACTGTTACACGTGTAACAAAGACAGCAGATTCCGCAATCCAGAAGACCATCAGCTTTATAAATCTTCAAAAGAAATTTGTTCATGGATTTCAATTATGCTTATGAAGAAATGCTCGATAGAGCTCTATCCAGACTCCCAGAAAAGGTATTCGAGAAAAGCAGATTCGAGATTCCCATATCTGATTCCTTCACGATGGGTAACAGAACTATTGTGAGAAACTTTCAGGAAATTGCCCAGAAGATGAATAGAGACCCGAATCATTTGATGAAGTTTCTGTCTGGAGAGCTGGCTACCTCCGGCAACTTTGAAAGTCGCGGAGCAGTCTTCCAGGGACGATTTTCCAATACCCAGATCAATGAAAAGATTGAGAAATATGCCCATATCTATGTTCTCTGCAACGAATGTGGAAAACCTGATACAAGACTGATGAAAGAGGAGAGAATCGTGTTTCTAAAGTGCGAAGCGTGCGGGGCCAGGCATTCAGTCAGGTCGATATGATGGATGTGTACGTGAGAACGATCAGGACTGCTGCTGACGTACTGGTTGCTGCCTGCGACTGTGATGTTCTAGGAAAGGTGTTTGAGGAAAATGAGTTACAGTTGGAGGTAAAGGAGGATTTCTACTGTGGGAATGCTGTCAAACTGGAGGAATGCAGCAGATTTCTTTCTGAAGCCACTATTCTGAATCTGGTAGGCGAGAAAATTGTCAGGAAAGCGATTGAACTGGGGTTGGTCAATCCTGGAAACGTCATGAAGATCGGTGGAACACTCCATGCGCAGATGGTCAGACTATGATATGCTACCTGTGTGGGAGAAGAGAGGCCAGAATAGAAGGCCTGTGTGAACCCTGCTTTCTAGAACAGCAGCCCCCCCTTTTTTTTGAGAATCTCAAAATTCTCACGTGCAGAGAATGCGGCAACATCTATTTTAAAGCATGGAGAGATGTCTCCCTGGAGCACATCATAGAGGAATACATCAATCTCGAGAATGCGCATTTTCAGATAGAAGAACGCGGCCAGGCATATTCAGTCACTGTAGTAGCCAGGCAGATGTTTCATGAAGGTCAGACTCATCCCCTTGTGCAGCAAACGCAATTTCTCATACATGTGAAAGAGTCTCTGTGCGGGAACTGTTCAAAAATGCTCTCAGGATACTATGAAGCAGTTCTCCAGGTGAGACGTCAGGGACACGTATTAACAGATGCAGAGAAAGAGGCCTGCTCTGACATTGCGTTAAGTACTCTGAGAAGAAATGATTTCATATCCCGTATTAGAGAAAGAAAAGAGGGAGTAGATCTGTATTTTTCCAGTGCGAAAGCTGCAAAGAGGACAGCAGAAATACTGAGAAGGCGGCTGGGAGGTTCAATCAAAGAATCGTACAAGACTGTGGGATTGGATAGGCAGACCTACACGGACATAAAGAGGGGGACCATTCTCTTTTCTCTGCCTGGTTATAAACCTGAGGAAATGGTCCTTCTCCAGAATTCAGTGTACAGGGTGAGCCATGCTGATCAGAAACTGCATCTCAAAAATGCAGAAGAAGAGAGAGTTCTCCCCTGGAAAGAAGTGGAATACCTGGAAAAGAAGAATCAGATTTCTGTATTATCCTCTAGTAATTACCAGTTGATGGAGTGTCAAGTCCTGGATGTGACCCCTTCCCATGTTCTGGTCATGCGTCCTGATTTTACTACTGTGTATCTGGAAAGACCAAAAGGTATAAAAGTGGATGTTGGAATGAGTTACAGAATCCTTTTCTTTCAGGAACATGCCTACTGGATGTGACACTATGGATGTAGAAAAAAGGCTCGATTTGATCTGTAGCAAGCCTACAGAGGAAGTAGTAACCCGAGAAGAGTTGAAAGAACTACTGGAGACTAAAAAGCATCCTGTAGCCTATCAGGGATTCGAACCTTCCGGAATGGCCCATCTGGGCACTGGAATAGTGGCTGCTCTGAAGGCTAAGGATCTAATAGAGGCAGGCTGCCGTTTCAAGTTCTTTCTGGCTGAGTGGCATGCCTGGATCAACAACAAGATGGGCGGGGACCTGGAAAAGATTCGGAAGGTAGGAGAGTATTTTGAGAAGGTGTGGCTGTCACTAGGTGTTCCTGAGACAGCAGAATTTGTCTGGAACTCTGAGTTTGTCGACGATTCTGAGTACTGGGGGCGCATCATCAAGGTATTGAAAGAATCCACAGTAGCCCGGATCACCCGATGTCTGACCATCATGGGAAGAAAGGAGGCAGAACTCCAGGAGGCTGCCCAGTATCTGTATCCTGGTATGCAGGTGTCAGATATCTTCCAGATGGAACTGGATATTGCCTGTTCCGGCATGGACCAGAGAAAAGCGCACATGCTGGCAAGAGATGTGGGACCCAAGATCGGATTGTACAAGCCAGTGGCAGTGCACTACCATTTAATGGCTGGGTTGCAGGGACCGGCAAAAATGGGTGGATTCGATGAAGATGCTGCAATCGACCAGGAAATATCCTCCAAAATGGCTAAATCATGTCCTGAGACCTGTATCTACGCTCATGATTCTGAAGAAGAGATCGCAGAGAAGATAAGAATGGCATACTGCCCGGCAGGAGATCCAGAAGGAAATCCTGTCCTGGAAATCGTGGAACAGTTATTATATAGAGGCAAGGAAAGGGAGGTTAAAATTGAGAGGCCTGCAAAATTCGGAGGAGATATCACCTACTGGTCGTATCAGGAACTGGAAAAAGAGTTCAGAGAGAAAAAGCTGCACCCCCAGGATCTGAAGAACATGGTAATACAGGAATTGAATGCACTGATTTCTCCCTGTAGAACCTATTTTAAGGATCATCCTGAGTATCTGGAGGTGTTTAGAGAACAGGATATAACGAGGTGAGAATACTGGCAAAAGATCAAACAGAATCAGAACAGATTGGAAGGATCAAGTTCCCAAAGGGAGATGAAGTAATTGGAAGAGTCGTCCAGATGATGGGGTACGGAAAGATGACTGTCAAATGCACTGATGGGAAGATAAGACTGTGCAGAATCCCCGGACGATTCAGAAACAGACTGTGGATACGGGTGAACGACATGGTCCTGGTAAAACCGTGGGAACTTGCAGAAGAAGAGAAAGGAGACATCATCTACAGGTATAGTAGAGCACAGTCCCAATGGCTGGAAAGGAAAAGGAAAATTCGTCTGTAACCGGTGGTTGTGTGGCAGAAGAAAAAAGGCTGAAAAAAGGGCAGGAAGCGTTCAAAATATATGAAGATGTTTTTGACCGCTCCACATTACTCACGTTATACAGTCTAATGAGCCAGGGCTATATGGATGAGGTGCATGGAGCAATCTCCAAAGGGAAGGAAGCCAACATATTCCATGGGGAAGACCAGAACGGGAAAGAGGTAGCCATAAAGATCTACAGGGTGGCAACAACAGGATTCAAGACCAAATGGTCCTACCTTGCCTCGGATCCGCGGTACAGAAATGTGGCAAAGAATCCCAGGAAGGTCATCTCCCTGTGGGCTCAGCGGGAGTTCTCCACCCTGAAGACATTGCATGGAAAAATCCGGTCACCTGGACCTGTTGCAGTGAATAGCAATGTCGTTATCATGGAATTTTTGGGAAAAAATGGACTGCCGTATCCCCTTTTAAAGGATACGGGACCCTTATCTCCTGAAGAGGATTTCAAGACAGTGATAGATGCCTGCAAGACCATGTACAAGGAGGGGTTAATCCATGCAGATCTGAGTGAGTACAACATTCTCGTGTACGATGATTTGTACTTCATCGACTTTGCACAGGCCACTGTACTTGAAGATCCGCGGGCTGAGGAATTTCTGAGGAGAGATATAGAGAATGTGCAGAAGTATTTCTCCCACTACATTGATGTACCTAGCACGGAAGAACTCCTGCAAGAGGTGGTCAAATGGAAGAGTACGTGAGAATTCCTCGGGCCAGAATTGGAGTCATCATAGGAAAAGAAGGGGAAACAAAACAGAGAATTGAGGAAGCTTTAGGAATCGTTTTGGAAATTGATACTGAGAGCGGTCAGACCCGCATATTCAGTAAGGAGGCTACGGAGGATCCTTTGGCAGTCTGGAAAGGAAGAGACATTATAAGAGCTATTGCCAGAGGGTTTTCACCAGGAAAGGCACTGGAACTCGTGGGAGATGATATCGCATTGGAAATCATCGATTTGGAGGATTATTTTGGAAAATCAGCCAGCTCTCTCAAGAGGGTTAAAGGGAGAATTATTGGGAAAAATGGGATGACTCGAAAGATTATTGAGAATATGACTGGAGCGCGCATCAGCGTCTATGGAAGAACAGTTTCCTTAATGGGAGAATTTGAATGTGTGCAGGATGCAAAGCGTGCTGTTGACATGTTGATGCAGGGTTCAATGCATTCTTCTGTGTATAAGTTTCTTGAGAATTTGAAGAAGAAAAGAAAAATGGAGGAGAGACAGAGTTTATGGAAGTAGTACCATAATAGCCAGCTTTCTCAGTATCCACAACAAGAGCCTTTTTATCGGTGGCTGCACTTTTGGCTTAAGAATTCGTCTCGCCTCAGCGTCTTTTAGTATTCTTCTTCTAAAGTTTGTTCTTTTAAACCAATAATTCCAATCTTTTCGATAAAATCCTCTAATATCGTCTTTAAGCAATCTGTTAAACTGCCAGGACTCGCTAAAATAGTCAAACCATGTGAATTCATACAGTGTTTCAATGGCGAAAAAGACAATAATGAAGAATATAAAGAACCAGAATGCCTCTCTTAATAGATGAAGAAAATCATACTTGGAGGACAGAACGAACAACAAGAGCGTGAAGAATAAAGAAACGGTGAATTCAAAGAACATTCGATGCACATTGGCAAAATGCACTGGCTTCTTTGGATGGTCATAAAACTCTACTTTATTCCAGCGGTAGACGATTATGACGATATCCGAAATATAATGTTCATATCCCAGTGATGTGGCAATGACAACCATGAATCCGATTATGGACAAAACAAGAGCAAAGAGGACAACCAACAGGATCAGAACCAAATTTTCTGGCTCAAGAAACTCTTTTTCCTTTATGAAAACCAGAATAGCTGCTACAACCACGACATAAATGTACGTGAACTGAAGCCTTTCATTTATACACTGTCTTGTATGCTGCCAGTATTCTCTGAAAGCTGCCTCCAGTTCTGAATCAGAACCCGATTCCATCATACCACCACTATTCATCTATCAGGTCAGAGCCTATAAATCTATCGGTGTTATGTGTTATGTTAGATAGCTGTAGACCAGAGGCCGGCACGAGTATATAATTGTTTTTTTGACAGCTCATGCACAAATGCAAAGTTCAATCTACATCTTTATGTCACTGTTGGTTACATACCTCCCCACATTTCTTTTTTCCAATCTAATAATTTGGGTTGCTGGTTGAATCTTTCCCTAATACGTCCTCTCAATAACGAAATCGGCCAGATATCGCAAGAATTCCTTCTGTTCCTCCTTCATGTGTACGAGTTCCAGATCTTTCTTGGCCTGCTCTGAAAATGCTACTTCCTTCCTTCTGCAGTAGTCCAAAGCTCCTGTCTCCTCAAAGATGTGGCGAACACTTTCCACTTCCTCAGAGGTAGCATCTGATTTCCCCAAAGTTGTTCTCAAAATCTCCTTCTGTTCCTCTCTTGCTCGTTCCAGCGCTTTGATCACCAGAAGGGTTCTTTTTCCCTTTTTGATATCAGAATCTGAAGGTTTCCCAGTTTCTGTCCCTCCAAAGGTTCCCAGAATATCATCATGTATCTGAAATCCTCTTGCCATAGAAAGAGCATACGCCTCCGGTCTAAACTCATCATGGCCTGCGAGCAAGGCTGCAATCCGCATGGGGAAGGAAAACAATAATCCTGATTTTCTATCCACCATGTCCAGATATTCCTCTTCTGTACACTCTCTTTTTTCCATGAAGATATCTAGTAATTGCCCTTCATTCAGCTGTCTGTACATCTCATGATGTAGACGTATAGCTTTCAGGGTGGGAATCTGATCAAACCCAGATTCAGCCAAGCATTTCACAGAGAGTGAGTAGAGCAGGTTGGAGGCTAAAGAAGACATTGCATACGAGTAACGAGATAAAGCTCTCTGGACATCCAGAAGGTCGAACAATCCCTCTTTCTTGATCCAGCTTTCTCCTCTTGAGTACTTCCCAAAAGAAAAATTCATGGATTTGAATATCTTATCTGCGTAGATGGCATTGAACGTCTTTTTCCCATGCCGTACAATGTCTTCATCCATTGCATCATCCAGGATCAATGAAGCGGAATGCACAAATTCACAGGACAGGCTGGCAGTCACAATTCGCGGCTCTTTTTCTTTCAAGCCACTGTAAGTCTGGATCATTGTGATTGGTCGTAACCTTTTTCCTCCTGCAAGGACATGCCATTTGATATCCTGAAAAAACTCCGTGAGAACTGCATTTTCCTTCTTAAGCTGCATGAACTCATGAATTCTTTCCTCAACTTCTCCTTTTAAAGCATTCAACTCTGCTTGGAAATCCATGCGTATCGATAGATTGAC
>CAZFAR010000139.1:0-7085 GCA_964516825.1 uncultured Thermococci archaeon | reverse complement strand
CAGTCTTTACCTATGTTCTTGGTTGGGAAGAGTGTCCATTCTTAATCAATATGGGTACAAAAAAGTTGATAATGTGGCAAGCAAAGAATGATAGAACAAAGAGCAAAATAATGCGTCGATGACGATAAGAATAAGAGAGAACAAGAGGCGATAAGATGGATATCAAGGCTGTCTTGAAAAAATATGAACCCCAGCTGCTGCAACTGCCCAATGTAACTGGCGTTGGTATTGGAGAAAAAGATGGCAAAGAAGTGATTTTAGTCTTTGTGACACATAAGATTCCTGAACCTGAATTGCGTCCTCATGAAATAGTTCCAAAAATTTTGGACGAATTTGAAACTGATGTGGAACTTCGAATTTTGGTTGGCAACCATAATGATGACAAAAGCAACAAAATGATCTAGCGCGCAGAAAAAGCTGAGGTCTTTGATAGCTGGTGAAAGACCAAGCTGAAAAAGAAGTCACCAGCCCAAATAACTAAATGGAGGTGATAGAAGATGGTAGAAGAAAAACCTGAGAATGTAGGCGTCATAAACCCCTACGCTCTTGCTGAGGCTAAATTGAAGCGAAAAGTCGCATGGGACCGGGTGAGTGACCCGAGGAAACTGTTGGAGGACACTCTTGGCATGAGCTACACAAAGCTTTTCGACCCCAAGAACGATTCACCTTTGTACGCGGGGCTGAAGTATCGACCAGAAACTAAGAAAGTGGAACGCGTCGAGGTTCCTCCATTCGTAGGAGATATAGTTGATGTTGGGGCAGTTGTGTGGATAGATCCTGGGGATTACTTTGTAGAAGCCACAGAATTGACAGATCCCCTTCAGGGTGCAGTGGCGAACTGCTACTTCATTGCAGCACTTTGCTCGGTTGCGTGGGCTCGTACATATGTTATTGCTCACAGATGTCGAGTTGCAAATGCTAGTGGTGGATTCGTAGACATTGTTGAATTCCACAAAACTGGTAAACAAGAAAAAGTCGAAGTCACTGAACGTCTTCCTTTGAATTCTCCCGGGAACACATTCATCTATGCTCGTTCTGGCGATCCAGGAGAAATTTGGCCAGCTATCTACGAAAAAGCCTACGCAAAGTGGATAACAAATGATTCTAGCGACACACCAGACATCTTGAAAACCGCTTTCGGTGACCCTGTTGGTGCTGAAGGGCAGCTCACTGGCCTCACTCCTTACTACTATTGGAATGCAGGGCTTTCCGCAGATGACATCTGGAATAAGGTCAGACAGAATTGCATAAGTCGCAAGACTTTCAACCCTATGGTTGCATGGACTTACTCCTCTGGAGACACAGCACCGGACAAGGTCAACTACTCAGATGCCAACCTCGTGGCAAACCATTGCTACTCGATTCTTGGGTGGCAGTATGCCAACAATCAAATGTATATTGTCCTGCGCAATCCATGGGGATGGAAGGAGGCAACCATGAACATAGACGGCGGTAGTTGGACAGTATG
Source organism: uncultured Thermococci archaeon (assembly GCA_964516825.1). Classification (GTDB taxonomy): domain Archaea; phylum Methanobacteriota_B; class Thermococci; order Methanofastidiosales; family SZ-28-30; genus SZ-28-30. The sequence continues at coordinate 5,617 of CAZFAR010000139.1, read as the reverse complement.
GGACGCCCCACATTATGGTGGACCAGGACTCTGGCGGCTCATCAATATGGCTACTAATGATGGAATCTTTGCACTCAGGGCTGACACTTTCAAGAAATACTTTGCAGGGTTTGGAATGGTGAAAGAGTGATACTAGTAAAACTGGGTCTATGGTCCTACAAGATTTTGTGGGTGATCAGAGACTGAAAGGACTATTTTCAGTCTCTGTAATTTTTTTGGAGTACTAAGAGTGCAAAAATGTATGGAGAATAGAATAAGATTATTTCAAGTTTCTTTGTTTTAGTATTGTTTTTCGTGAATCTTATCATAGCGCAAGAATCTGCTACACTCAGTATGCTCCCCACTCGTACCTCACACGGCTCTTATCCATGATTAGGACAGCCCATTGACCCAACCGTATGAGGTTGTCTGCTTCACCATCTTTTTCATCAATGTGCTGATTCTTTCAATGAATGTGCCTAAAATCTGACCTCATTTTTGTTATACGTGTAACATCTCAATAACTGACAACATTGATAGCAGAAGAGGCAGAACATTCACAATTCCTCTGTAGTGACACTCATGGCAAACACCTGGCAGGGGGTAATAGTGTAGCACGCCTGCGTTCTCCGATCTCCACCAGAGAGGCCTCTTCAACTCTTGGATACATTTCGAGGCTGTATTCTCGAAAATTTCTGTGAACGTCCCTCTTCAGCACTTGCTGGCAGCAGAGAAAGTGTTCCAAGAAGTGTTCTTGCATTTTGAAGAGAACGACTCTCGAGATTCATAACCTTTATATTTCTCTTTGTGCAGCACGTACCCAATGGACAAAGTGGTCATCATTGGCGGAGGAATCAGTGGATTGCTCACTGCTTTGGTACTCCAAAAAGAAGGGAAAAACGTTATCCTTTTCGAAAAAGGAGAATTGGGCAATGTGGTGAGGTCCTATAAGGTAGAAGGAGATTCCGGTACTTACACGGTGGATACGGGACCACATATATTGACCAGACTCACTTCAGGTCCTTTGAATCAATTGATGGATTCATATTTCGTCTGTAAACCCAAATTTGTACCTCATGGTAACTATTATCTGAGGATGAACAAAAAATATCAGAGATTTCCATGGGCATTGAAAGATATTATGCAATTCGATGCAGTCTCGAGGAAAGAGAGAGTTACCCTGATAAAATGCATCATGGAGGGCATTTTTCTCCAGGACAAGACTATTACTGTTGAGAAATTTCTGGAACAGTCCGACTTGGAGGCAAGAACACGAAGGCTAGTAGATGCTTTGTGCTATTTTCTGGCAGGAGCCTCCATGAGAGATGTACCCCTGTTGCGGTTCTGGGATTCTCAGAAGTACAAGGATGGTACTACTGGAAATGTTCTGAAAAAAAGCATGAATCTTTTCAGGCATGGAACACGATACGATCAGTATTATCCTGCAGGAGGGATTCAGAAGCTCACTGACTGTATCCTCTACAGTTATGCAGGTGAAATCAGGAAAGAGGAAGTAGTCTACATAGATCCAGAGAGGAGGTATGTGTCTACCTCAGAAAATGAGTACTCCTACGACTTTGCAGTGTACTCCGGCATGATGCGAGATCTCCATCGCTTTGCTGAGCTTCCCTCAGATTATGCAGAACTGCTCTCCCACCTGAAGACGACGACCTCATTGACTGTCTGGATAGGTACTCGTGATAGAGTGTTACAGAATACAGGATCTGAAATCTGGGTAGATATAGATCCTCCTTGCTGGATGGTTCCTACTTCACTGTATGATGCTGGGCTGGCCCCTGAAGGATGCACATTGATGGGATTTGCCTTTCCATATCAGGAACATCTGGAGAAGAAAGCTGTAGAACTAATTAGAGAAGTGCTCCCTGATCTGAACATTGATATGATCCATTACCAGATTTTGCAGCCTGACAAAGCTGCCTGGACTGTTGCGCCTTTTCCCACAGTCAAAACGCCCTTTTCCGATCTGTATGCAGCGGGAACAGATACGATTAAGACATCCATGGGAATTACCAGAGCTTCCTACTCTGTTCTGGAGCTTGTGAGTATACTGCGAGGTGAGAAAAAGCTATGACCTTCATAATTCTGACTCCTGCCCTGGCATGTCCTTCTCTCGCCAAACAGGGAGATCCTGTAGAAGTTCTCCTCGTAGCCAGAAAAAAGAAAATATTAGACGATCTATCCTGCCTCACCTACTCTCCTTGGAAAAAGAAGAAAGAAAAGACCCTTGACAGAAATGATGTGGAAATCCTCCCTTTTATACTGTCTGACCATCATATTTCAAAGTACGTGGTCTCTGCTTACAGAAAAAAAGGATTCAGAGAACCGGTGAGAGCGCGCATTAGAATTCCAGAAAAAGCTGGCCTGTACCAGCTGAACAATCCATTTCGTGAAGACATTCCAGATTCCACTAATTCCAGGTCGATCTCTTTCCTGAATCATCCTCCACCAGAGGCTCCCTCCTTTCTCGGTGAAGAGCCCATCCGCATGCATCATCCTTTTTACATAGGCGTGAAGGATTATCTGAACATTGCCCACATTTCAGACAGTCATCTAGCTGCCCGCATGTGGATGCTCGAAGAAAGATGGAACGCAAACTACAACGATGCGTGGCATCAGTCCTTAATCGTACGTGACAGAAATGGACGCGAGAAAGAAAAGCCTGGTGACTTTTCCAACTACAATACACAGTTCATGCAAAACCTTGAAGCCATCAATGCAAACAAGACTATTGACATCATCATCCACACTGGTGATATCACAGATTACAATCGAGGTTACTGCAGTGATAAAGGGGGGAATGACCTTGCGCGGGACTACTATCTCGACAGGAATTGGCTGCTTTTCTATGAGATACTGTGTCATTACTATGAAAAACCCTTTTTCTCAGTTCTGGGAAACCATGACTACCGTTTGCACCCGTATGCTCCAAACCCTGTAGTGATCTCTAGAAGGATATGGGAATTGTTCAACATGGCTCCTACAGTGAACTTGACCCGCAGCGAGATGAATGTCCTCCATGGAGATCCTCATTCCCTGAATATTACACGAAATCATCTAATAACTGCAGCCCATGCTGTCAGATGGTACTCCATGGTCTTGAATCCACTGCTCGATTATCAAGTATTCTACGGGAGAATGGCCTTTCTCATGCTGGACTGGAACAGATGGGAAGATCACGAAAGGGGTACACCCTGGGCGAGAGAAGCGCTCTCTCAGGAACAGTGGAGCATGATCGAGAATTGGCATAAGAATGTAATGGATCGCCGAAGAAAGGAGAAAATCATTGCAGTGGTAGCAATGCATCCTGCAGTATTCAATCCTTTTCCAGAAATGGGAGATAGAACGTTGAGAACCAATCCAGAAACCAGCATCTTCTACGAGAGCATGCTCATAGATACGTACAATGAGAATGATCTCGTAGATGGTACCTTCAGATTGAGAAGAAATGAATTCATCCGGCTGTGCCTCGGAAACAAAGAATATGGAAAAAATGGAGACTACCACATTTCTCCTGAGAGAGGTATTGACCTGATTCTGACAGGCCATGCTCACAGAAGCGGGGTCTTCCAGATTGAAGGACCTCATGTCTATCTGAGGACTGACAGTCTTGAAGAGGGCCCCCTGTTCTGCAATGCAATCTCTTCAGGTCCCATTGGTATAAGGAATGAAGAGGGAGGCAGTGAGAGGGTTCAACTTCATCCTCCAGGGTATCACGTCATATACATTGGTGATACTATCTTCATAGATGTGAGGAATTCTCCGTTAATAAAAATCCGTGAAGTGAGCAGACGGGATTTTGGTGAGGTTGCCAGGGGTATGTCCTTTGAAGTACTGGATACTGTCGGGATTCCTCCAGTGAACCGCTCATATAGGTGGAAGGTGATCAATTTAAGAGATGGAAGCACTATCACCAGAATCAGAATTGCTACTGGATTCAAAGGTCCTGTAAAAGTCACGAAGATCCCTCTGGGATGGAGGTATTTCCTTGAAAAGGTGAATGGATTTGCTACCATCGTGTGCGAGGCTCACGATCGGGGCCAGGGCATCTTTCATGCAGAAACTGGTGAAATTTGCATAGAAGCAGACCATTCTACAGAGAAAATGGGAATCCTTGCAGTAAGCTGGGACATGGCTGATGATCTTTCTTTGCCAGTATGTGTGAGGGTTCCTGCTGATTAGATCCACCAGTATTTCATGAGCGCATTTTCTGCTGAACCTCGGCCTTTCATGTCAAGGGCATTTCTATCAAGTACGGCCTCACCATCAGTTTCCACGACGAAGTTCGCCCATTTGATGTTCCCATACCAGGAATGAAGATGATACTGGCGAAAATCAGTGACATGTGCTTCCATTCTGAATGAATCTTCTCCACCTCTTCCTTCACAAGTGATGCATTCTCCTATAACATCAGAATATCTTTCTTCCTTCAATGCTTTTTTCATTTTTTCAGAGAATTGAGCCTGGTAGTCGGAGAATCTGCAGAACTTCTCCTGCCAGTACAGCCAGCATTCATCCAGGTAGTGGATTCTCACACCCAGAGTCGTTATGATTAATAGATCAAGGACTCCTCCGTTTTCCAGATGTGTCATGAGCCAGCGCCACTGCGATGGCCAGAAGTCTGGAACATTCGCCCAGTTTCTCTCGTACCACCCTCTGAATGTGCCGCTGTCCGAAGTAACAGGGCGCCCAGATATTGTACCATTCAGGGAGATATCTCCAGAGTGGAACCAACCTCCCACTGCCAGGGGACAGAGATTTCGCGATATGACTGACTTTCCCGGAGATCTGATGGTCATGCTGATATCAACACTAATGTCAGGGGTCTTGATATCAATAGTGTAGTGTGGCAACGTTCCCTTGACCGATCCCTTGTAGTCAGCAGAGGTAGAATCTTTTGGATATTCTATTATGTACCCGTTAGGAAGGGGCTCGAAATCTGCATGAGTTTTCAGTTCAAAAAATCCGGGATGGCCCGGTTTCTCAGGGTTTCCATCCAGGGAGTACTGCTTACCTTTGTAGGTGATCCATCCCAGGGCACCCATAGCAGGGAGAGACCTTGCAAACCCCAGCATGAAGGATAAAGGGTTCCCATCGATGGAGATGGCTCCTTGGAAGTGAAACCATTCCTTGTACCCCATAAGACTGTCAAAGACGCCATCATTGTGAAGTTTTCTGTCCTCAAATACAGGATCTATAGGTTTGCAGCAATGCATATGTTTCTTCTTGTCCTCATCTGAGCCTTTCATGGATATGATACACTCCACAGATTTATAACTATTTTCATCTGGATTGTCTCCTCTATCGGCTTACGCTCAGCAGGTCAAAATGTTACACGTGTAACAGCTTTGGGAACCACCAGAAAGTGAGAATTTCGTTCATAGATAGCTTTATTAACGAAAGTGTGATGAAGGGATCATGTCTTCTGTTCTTTCCGAAAGGCTTGACATGGGACAAATAGAACTGATGTTTAGAAACCACAGGAACGAACCTCCTTTTAAAATCTTTCTTCTCTCTCCACCTGTCTTGAGAAAGAGACGGACTGAAAAGACATTGGAGGCGATGTCAAGAAATGTTCCTGTGACATCACTTCTGTATCTGGGAGCAGTCCTGGAGAAAG
>CAZFAR010000138.1:0-7095 GCA_964516825.1 uncultured Thermococci archaeon | reverse complement strand
GTTTCTCAACCAGAGGCGTCAGATACAGTATGCAGCTTCTTGGAGACTCACTACCTGCAATACCTCCCAACTGGGTGAACCAGTTCTCAAAGGTATCGTTCCTGTGAGCCTCGTTCATTGATCTGTAGTACAGTGAACAGTAAGCTACTTCATCGACGATGATCTCCTGCGCCTTCCAGGCAGCATTAACGAGCTCATCATGGTCACAGAGGGTCATCAGATCTTCCAGGTATTTGTCGCACTCTGGATTCTTGAAGCTCATGGGATTGTTCCCATCGGGAACTGCCTGATCTGAGTGGAAGAAGTATCTCAAGTGGTCAGAATATCCAGTACCACCAATTCTCCATCCCAAGATGTACCAGTCGAAGGTCATGGCTTCGAAGGTCTTGTGGACGATCTCACCGAAGGATGTTGGCTTGGCTGTCACAGGTACTCCAATTTCTCTCCACCACTCCTGAATTAGAACACCAGCCATGGCCCTCATTGGGTCATAGTCTGCAGGAGGTGTGAGAATCTCGAAGGGCTGCATGTCAGTACCATCAGGGAGCTTGATTACGCCACCTGCTGCGTATCCGACATCAGGACAAGTGTATCCAGCTGCAGTCAACATCTCCTTGGCCTTAGCAACTCTGTCAGCTTTAGACAAGCCATGTCCGAACATGTTGACATTTGGATTGTACCAGTCACCAGCAGCAGGCATCACCACAGAGTGAGCAGGACCTCCATATCCCTGCAGTACGCGGCTCACGATGAAGTCTTTCTGCACCAGGTAGACCAGGGCCTGACGGAGAACCTTGTCATCGAAAGGCTTCTTTGCCATGTTGGGAGCTAAATAGTAGAATCCCAGCTCATCTGCCTTTGTAATGGTAATATCGGGGTTACCAAGAAGCTGAGCAATGTAACCGGGGTCCAAATTCCACCAGATGAAGTCAACCTCACCCTTCTGGATACCCAACAGGGCTGCATCAGTAGTACCGTAGAGCTTCAAGAGCATTCCATCGTAAGCAGGTCCTTCTGTGTAGGTTACACCATTCACAGTCACTGTTCTTCCCTTGCCGTAGTAGGTGGGATTTGTGATCAGCTTGACGAAGGCACCCTTCTCCCATTGACCAAAGGAGAATGCTCCACAGGAAATAGGTTTGTCTACGGGCATGTCCAGGAAAGTCTGCATGGGTACATCAGTCCCGCGCGCCTCTACCAGCATGGGCTCGAACTGCTGGATAGGTACAGCAAAGCTGAAGATGATGGATTCATCAAACTGGGGAGTACACTTGACAAGCTTGACCTCAATCGTGTAGTCGTCAACTGCCCTGAAGTACTCTACATCCTCGTACGCGGGGATGTAGTCTGGAATCTGCAATTCTGTAATAATGGTATACGCAAACTCGAAGTCGTAAGCTGTCAAAGGGTTTCCGTCATCCCACTTAGCATCAGTACGCAGTGGGAATGTAAAGGTCAGACCATCTGGGCTGTTGGCATGAAGATCATCCCAGGAGACAGTACATAGATCTGGCAATGGCTCCAGTGTTATAGGCTTTCTGTAGTAGAATGCGGGGTAGAACCATGCATCTACGTGCACAGACCATACATCAGTAGCTTTCCAGATGTTCAAGGTCTTCGGTTCGTCCTGGCATCCTATCTTCAGTAGGACTTCTGGTGCTTCTTGTGCGTGCGTTGGTACAATGCTTGCTACCAAAACTGCTGCGACTGCCACAATGAAAAGCTTTTTCATGTTTGTACCTCCTTTCTCTTTTGCCGATCCAGTCGGCTATTACCCCTAATAGTGACTTGCTTTATAAAGCTTTCCATCAACAATTGTCGAAACAAAAGGGTGGATCTTGAAGATGTAGAAGAAATATAGAAGAATTGCACTTTGTATTTTCAGTTCACATGATTCTGAAGGTGTCAAAGAGCTTTGGATTTTCAAGTATTCCTATCCATTCTTCAATTGTTACACGTGTAACACTCAATTTATCACATTATGGAGAAAGTGCTGGGAACAAATCCCTTAATATGCGATAAGACTGAAAGGCAACGACAACGTTGCTCTTGCAGAAGAACTTTTCCACTACACAGGAACCGTAATCTTTAAAAGGATACGAGGCCACATAGTAGTGATGAATACTGATAGGCTTGGTCCTTTGGAACGAACTATCATGGAGGTTTTCTGGGAAAAGAAGCACGCAGATGCAAGAGACGTTTTCTTTGAACTGAACAAGGAGAAGAAGATTGCCTACACTACGATCAACACGACACTCACTAGACTGCACAAAAAGAGGCTCCTCAACAGGAAACTCGTGAAGGGGAGAGGTGGTTACCGATACGTCTACACTATTGCCAAGTCAAAGCCGAAATATGTTGATCATGTCATACGCTCCACCATAGATGATCTCTTGATGCGGTTTGGAAACCGTACGATCACCTACTTTTCTAAGAGCTTGAACCTGAGTGAAGAAGATGTAGAGAAGTTGAGAGCTCGTCTAGAGGAGTTATCCCATGAATGAATGGCAGAACCTTGCACTTGCAGTTTCATTGGTAGTTGTAGCAGAAATTGCCAACGAGATAACTATAGCCATATTGAGAGTGAGAAATGCTACCACTCGATTTCGTATCAGATTAATTTCTCTTTTCTCCTGCTTTTTCGTTTTCTTAGTACTTCCTTTGAGAATGGTCGAACTCATCATACCTTCTGGGAAAAGCTTGATCAGCAGTGAAAGCAACTCGCCTTATATCTTGGGCGGGCCAGTGATTTTAGCCTCTCGTCTTTCTCGGTTCGCCTGGATCTCCATACTGCTCGTGTTGAGTGCAGTCTTCTGTCTTTTGATGATGCTGATCTTCAGTAAAGTTATCATCTCCCACGTTCTGAAATGCACCCCTGTATCAGATCCTCATTTACTAGCCTTGGTAAGGGAAATATCTTGCGAGCTCAATGTGCACGTTAATGGAGTCGTACTCTGCAGGAAGAAGTGCGACGCTTTTGTATACGGGTATCCACCTACTCTGGCTGTGGGCAGCGAGCTCCTGAACATGCTTAACGAAGATGAACTGCGAATCATCATCAGACATGAGCTTTACCATGTCAGGGGGAAAGATACGTTGATAAAACCCGTGGTTACAGCTCTGTGCATCATCTTCATGTACAATCCCATGGTGTGGTTCTTATCCAGTAGATTGGCTGCAGACAGAGAATGCCAAGCTGACCAGGGAGCCATTACCTCTTCTCAGGATACGCTGACATTCCTCGCTCTGCTCTTGAAGGTTCATGATCTCACACGGGGAGTTCCTCATTCGCTTGCAGTTCACTGGATAGGTTCGGTGAATCGGGCTGATTCTCTCTTCTCTACCGAAAAGACTCGAAAGATCCCCGTTTTGGTGTGCTTTCTCCTATCAGTTTCACTGCTCTTTGGAGGCGGCACTCACCTCTTTGAGGAACGCTACGTGGAAATTGAAAGAAGCAGCTTCTTTTTTGATTTTGCGACATACCATTCTAGTGCCACAGACTTTTCAGTGTACTTTATAGACATTCCTCTGGTAGAATGGTACCAGAAGAAGAACAACCTCCAGAGGTATGTGGGAATTCCGCTTCAAGAATCTGAACTCTTGGAGTTACTAAGAATCTGCAAATTCTCAGAGGGAGGAGCCACCATTAGACTGGCTTCATTGCCTTTCTGGAGGAGAAAACAGCTTTTTGAAGGAAGTGATGATTTCGGGTTCAGTGCTGTCTGCCGGCTGATCATCGATACAGACGCGGATGGTAACCTCTACATCTTCATAGAGAAAATCCCAACAAAACCAGAAGATACTAGGACCTATAACTGTGCGATTTCGTCCTGAAAAAGTGATCTCAAATAAGGGTGGTCAATTCTGTTAGAATCCCTCAATAGAAACATCTAAGGAAAATATTGTTACACGTGTAACAAAACAAGGCAATACCAGCAGTACAGCTTTGATGAAAAACCATTTATATAGAATTTTTCCAGTCATGCCAATGATCACTGTCAGAGATCTTTGCTTTCAATATACGACCGGTAACCTGGTTCTCAACCACGTCAACCTCACTGTGAACCAGGGGGACTTTCTTGCTGTCTTGGGTCCTTCAGGTTCTGGCAAGAGCACACTCTGCCTCACCTTCAACGGGATCATCCCGCAGTCTATGCTTGGCAAAATGTCAGGCTCAGTGGTAATTGATGGACTGGACACCAGAGATCATCAGGTCTACGAAATAGCAGACAAAGTGGGAATTGTTCTCCAGAATCCAGAATCCCAATTGTTTGCCATGAGCGTTGAGGAGGAGTTGGCTTTTGGCCCCGAAAATCTGGGGCTTCCCAGGAAGGAAATTCTGAAAAGAATTGAGGAAGCCCTCATTCTCATCAACATATCTGACAGAGAGCGATTTCCTTTTTCATTATCCGGTGGAGAAAAGCAGAAGCTGGCCATAGCTTCTATGCTGACAATGCAGCCTTCTTCTCTGGTCCTTGACGAGCCTACCTCCCAATTGGATCCTCAGGGAAAGAAAGGTGTGTATTCTGTCCTGGAAAGGCTGCACAAAGAGGGAATGTCCATCGTACTGATTGAACATGATGCTGAATATGTGGCAGAATATGCTCAAAAAGTAATCATTTTGAAGGATGGACAAATTGTGAAATCTGGTTCACCGAAAGAGGTATTCAGTGAAGTAGGGGAATTGAAAGAACTGGGAATTCAGGTACCAGAGGTAGCAGAATTCACTTACGAGCTTTACAGGAGGGGACTTATAAAAGAGGTATGCGTCACTTTAAGAGAAGCTCAAAGAGTCAGCAAGAATCTGATCTCAAAAAGAGAAGAGAAAAAGAAAGAATACGGCCACAGAAAGCCGATTGTTGAAGTCCGAAATCTTTTTTTCCAGTACACAGATGTACCAGTTTTAGATATTGCGAACCTGACCATATACCAGGGAGAGATTCTTGCAGTAATCGGGCAGAATGGGTCTGGAAAGACAACTCTCGTCAAGCACTTCAACGGGTTGTTACGTCCTTTGAAGGGAGAGATCTATGTAGATGGGGAACCAGTGGGAAAGAAGAGTGTGGCTGAAATGGCCCGAAAAGTGGGGTATGTGTTCCAGAACCCGGATCACCAGATCTTTGCTGAGACTGTCTTTGATGAAGTGGAGTTTGGGTTGAAAAATCTGGAAGTACCTGAACCTGAAAGAAAAGAGAGGGTTACTGCTGTCCTGAAAAAGACAGATTTGTACAAGTATATAGACACCCATCCCACCAGTCTTTCAGGAGGAGAAAAGCAGAGGCTGGCCATTGCTTCCGTTCTGGTGATGAATCCCGAAATTCTCATCCTGGATGAGCCGACTACAGGATTGGATCTGAAGAGCTCAAGATCAATCATCGAGCTCGTGGAATCGCTGCATAAACAGAACCACACTGTAATACTGGTCACTCATGACATGAAACTGGTGGCAGAAATGGCACACAGGATCATAGTCTTAAGGGAGGGTAGAATTGCAGCAGATGGAGACCCTCAGACCATTTTCTCTGACCGCTCTCTATTGCAGGAGAACTTTCTGGAAGAGCCCCAAATTGCCAAGCTCTCCCAGATGCTGGGATGTGGAACCTGTCTGACAGTTCCAGAGCTCCTGGAAGCAGCAGGAATTGAGGTGGGTTCATGATTCAGCAGACCATGTTCATCAGGAAAAAATCCTTCCTGCATTCTCTGGATCCCAGAACAAAGATTTGTCTATCAGTTTCCTTATTTCTTGTAGGTGTCTTATTCAGTGATTATAGAGTATTGGTATCCCTTTTTCTTCTGGAAGTTTCCATTCTGTTAGTGTTTGCCAGAATTCCTTTTTCAAAGCTGTTTTCCTACTTGCGATTGATTCTGCCTCTAGTGGTCATGGCTTTGGTTATCTGGCCGCTGTTCCAGAGGGAAGGGACAGTCATCTGGAAGTACTGGAAGATCATCATAACACAAGAAGGCATCAAGATGGGGGTAGCCATGTCCTTCAGACTGCTCTCCTTGGTCGTGGCTACCTACTTGCTGCTGATGACGACAGAACAGAGAGATCTAGTATTGGCACTGGTAAGAATGGGATTGCGGTACGATTTTGGATTGATGCTGGCGATTGCTCTGAGCAAGGTTCCTGCCCTGGCGGGAATTGCCATGACTATCATGGATGCCCAGAAAGCGAGAGGCCTGGAACTGGAAAAGGGAAACATTGCAGAAAAGGTACGAAAATACATACCCATTTTAATCCCACTGATTATTGAGGCCATCAGGATGGCTGAAGGGCTTTCCATAGCAATTGATTCCAGAGCTTTCGGGAGAGGAGAGCGTACCTATTTGAGAGAACTGCACTTCAGAAAAAGAGATATAGGAGTCACAGCAGTAACAAGCGTAATGGTGATTTCATGTATGATCATGCGGCTAAAAGGATACGGTATCATGGTATTGCCCTAACTGGGATAATCTTCCTCCTGTTCATTCTGGGGAGGATAAGGGACCCTGTGGAGGGCTGGGCTGTTCTCATGGAGATCAACGACTTTCCTGAAGGATACACTGATCTTCCTGTGGACTTTGTCGATATTGAGAGACTGCAGAACATGTTAGTACATCACAAATGGCAGAAGAACCACATTCTGGTGAAAAAGGACATGATAGCTCAGGAAACTGTCAGAGAAGGCCTTCAATATCTGAAAGAAAATGCAGATGCCAACGATATTGTTCTGTTTTACATAGGTTCCCATGGTGAATATATTTTGTACGATCTGAAATGGAATGAGATCTTTCCTTCATTGTGGGAAGAAATCACTACTGAAAAGCGGGTACTCATTGTAGATTCGTGTTTTTCAGAATATTTCCTTCCTAAAAGTGATAATCCTCACATTAGCATTGCTTCTGTTTCGAAAGGAGAGGCAGCCTGGGCAGGTCTTCCTGAAGAAGGTCTTCCCATTACTGGGTTTCTCTTCACATACTACTTCTGTGAATCCATGAAGGAAGACATATCAGTGGAAGAAGGATTTGAGAGAACTGTTCCCAAAGTAAAGGACTACATGCGCGAGATTGTGTATCCAAAATTCAAAGACGTCTTTCCTGCTGAAGTCTATAACA